>JAEZGP010000190.1 GCA_023437285.1 Actinomycetes bacterium
AGGGAGAAAGTGATCTTCTCCTGCACCGTGGTGATCTCGTCGACGTCGGTGAAGCCGCGCGCCGCGAGGTGCTCGAGAACCTCGGTGACCAGCTCGTCGGGGACGCTGGCGCCCGAGGTCAGGCCAACCGTCGTCGCGCCGTCGAGCCACTCGTCGGCGATCTCGGTCGCGTAGTCGACCAGGTAGCTGGCCCGCGAACCGGCGTCGAGGGCCACGTCGCGCAGGCGCAGGGAGTTCGACGAGTTGGTGGAGCCCACCACGATCATCACGTCGCACTCGGGGGCGATCTGCTTGACGACCTGCTGACGGTTCTGGGTGGCGTAGCAGATGTCGTCGCTGGGCGGCGACTGGAGCAGCGGGAGGCGCTCCTTGAGCCGCGCGACGGTCTCCATGGTCTCGTCCACCGACAGGGTGGTCTGCGACAGCCAGACGACCTTGGCCGGGTCCCGGACCTCGATCTTGTCGGCGTCGTCGGGGCCGTCGACGAGCTGAACGTGGGCGGGGGCCTCGCCGGCCGTACCGATGACCTCCTCGTGGCCCTCGTGGCCGATGAGCAGGATGTCGTAGTCCTGCGCGGCGTAGCGACGCGCCTCGTGGTGGACCTTGGTCACCAGCGGGCAGGTGGCGTCGATCGCCTTCAGATTGCGCGTGCGGGCCTGCTCGTAGACCTCGGGCGCCACGCCGTGCGCCGAGAAGATCACGGTGGCACCCTCGGGCACCTCCTCGTTCTCCTCCACGAAGATCGCGCCGGCCGCCTCCAGGGTGGCCACGACGTGCTTGTTGTGCACGATCTGCTTGCGCACGTAGATGGGGGCGCCGTAGAGCTTGAGGGCCTCTTCGACGGTCTGCACCGCCCGGTCGACGCCGGCACAGTAGCCGCGGGGCTTGGCGAGGAGTACGCGCTTGGAGGTCACGCCCCCATGGTACGGGGGCCTGGCAGCCCCGCCGAGGCGAGTGATCCGGGCCACCGCCGCAACAATCGGACACAGGCCTTCTCGGAGGGCTCGCGTCGTACCGCGCCGTTACGCTCACCGGCGATGACCGTTCCGGAGAAGAAGAAGTCGACGGCCGAGGAGCCGTGGCCCGTCCGCGTGGTGAGCCAGATGATCTCCGCGTGGATCGCCCGGCTGGGCTGGGTGTGGGTGGAGGGCCAGGTGGCACAGATCTCCCGGCGCCCCGGCACGAGCACCGTGTTCCTGACGCTGCGCGACCCGTCGGCCGAGATCAGCCTGACCGTCACGACCAACCGCGACGTGCTCGACCTCGGCACCCCGGAGCTGAAGGAGGGCGCGCGGGTCGTCGCGCACGCCAAGCCGGACTTCTTCGCCGGCCGGGGCACGTTCTCCCTGCGGGCCGACGAGATCCGCCAGGTGGGCCTCGGCGAGCTGCTGGCCCGCCTCGAACAGCTCAAGAAGCTGCTGGCCGCCGAGGGCCTGTTCGACCGGGCCCGCAAGCGTCCGCTGCCGTTCCTGCCGGGCACGGTCGGCCTGGTCACGGGCCGGGCCAGCGCCGCCGAACGCGACGTGCTGGACAACGCGCGCCGCCGCTGGCCGGCCGTACGGTTCCGGGTGCTCAACACGGCCGTGCAGGGGCCGACCGCCGTGCCGCAGATGATCGAGGCGCTCAGGGCGCTCGACGCCGACCCGGCCGTCGAGGTGATCATCCTGGCCCGGGGCGGCGGCGGGGTGGAGGACCTGCTGCCGTTCTCCGATGAGGCGCTGTGCCGGGCGGTCTTCGCCTGCCGGACCCCGGTGATCTCGGCGATCGGGCACGAGACGGACGTCCCGCTGATCGACTTCGTGGCCGACGTGCGGGCCTCCACCCCGACCGACGCGGCCAAGCGGGTGGTGCCCGACCTCGCCGAGGAGCGGCGCCTCATCGCCAACGCCCGGGGCCGGCTGGAGCGGGCGATGCGCCACCACCTCGCCCGCGAGCAGCAGCGCCTGGACGCCGCGCGCTCCCGGCCCGTACTCGCCAATCCGACCGCGATGCTCGATCAGCGCGCCGCGGACGTCGACGCGCTGCGGCATCGCGCGCACCGGACGCTGGGCCACCGGTTGGAGCGGGCCCACGACGACCTGCGGCACACCGTGGCGCGGCTGCGGGCTTTGTCGCCCGCGGCGACGCTGCAGCGGGGGTACGCGATCGTGCAGGCGGCCGACGGGGCCGTCGTCCGGGCACCGGCCGACGTGACGGCGGGCGACGCGCTGCGCGTACGGCTGGCCGAGGGCGAACTGACCGCTAAGGTGGTCGCGACGTGAGGGACGGTGCCATGGCGGTGAAGGACGAGCTGAGCTACGAGCAGGCCCGCGCGGAGCTGGCCAGCGTCGTCGAGCGGCTGGAGGCCGGCGGCGCCACGCTGGAGGAGTCTCTGGCGCTCTGGGAGCGCGGCGAGCACCTCGCCAAGGTGTGCCAACGCTGGCTGGACGGCGCCCGCGAGCGCCTCGACGCGGCCCGTCAGGCGGCGGACAGCAGCGAATAGAGGTCGGCCGGGGCCGACACCGCCCCCTTGGGCTTGGCGATCGTGATCGGCTGGCCGACGTCGGTGACGGTCAGCGTCACGTCGGCCGTCCCGGTGCCGACCTTGAGACCCTTCACCTTGAGCGTGGCCAGCGCGCCGTCGGCGACCGTCGCCTCGTAGGGCAGGGCCTTGGCCGCCGGGTCCACCTTGCCGCCCGACGCCGTGTTGAGCAGGGCCGCACCCTTGGACAGGTCGAGCGTGCCGTGGTAGACGCCGGCGGTCTTCTCGGCGGTCTGCACGCCGCCCGCGAGCGCCGACAGGTCGGCGGACAGCCCGGCGTTGAGCTGCTTGGACAGCGACCCGGGCAGCTTCTTGGCGTCCACCTTGACCCACTTGCGGTTGAGGTCACCGAGGACCGGCACGACGCCCGCGAGCGCCCCGAAGTCGACCTTGAGGTAGGCGCCCTTGTCGACGCGGGCCGCGTCCAGCTCGACCGACGCGCCGGAGGTGGGGTCGGAAACGGTCGCGTGGAACTGCGCCGAGCCCTTGCCGTCGACGGCGCCGTTGGAAACGGGCGTGCCGTCCTGCGCGACCGCGAACCGGTACGGCTTGCCGGACAGCGCCTTGATCGCGTTGGTCAGCTCGTCCTTGGCCGCGCCGGGCGGGTTCAGCGCGTCGCCGACCCGGCCGTCGCCCTTGTCGCACGCGGCCACGGCGAGGCTCAGCAGCCCGGCGAGCGCGACCGCCAGGAACCTGGCGGGCCGGCGGGCGACGCGGTCCGTGTGCGACATGGCAACCTCCGACAGTCGGCGCGGATAGCCGAGTGTACGTAACCTGATCCAACCTGCCGCGCAGGTCAGCGCAGCGCGCCGGCAAGAGTACGCAGCGTGGCGACGTCCGTCGCGCCAACGACGATCACCGTACGGTCAGGGGCGACGGACACGAGGGCGAGCTCGCCGTCGCGCACGGCGTACACCTGCCAGACCCGGCCGGCCTCGTGCACCGTGCCGCGCGGTATGCCGTTTTCGCCCAGCTCCTGCTTGACCAGCGCCTCCGCCGGTCGGTTGGACTGCACCAGTTGCGTCTGGCCGTCGTCGGGGCTGAGGTAGCCGACGCGCAGCACCGCGCCGTCGGCCTCCCGCTGGTACGCGGCCCGCACCGCGCGCCACCCGTCGGGCAGGCCGGTCGGCTCCAGTACCGGGAAGGCCCCGGCGCCCCGCGCGTCGGCGTAGACCGGCTTCGCGTCGATCACGACGACGTCCTCCCCGCCCTGGAAGCGGAAGATCGCCACGAAGATGCCCACCGGGATGCGCAGCCCGACGAGGGAGCGCGCCATGTCGCCCCAGCCGCGCCCGGAGCGGCGCGGTCCGACCGGCGCGGCCGCCGGCTCCGGCGTCACCGTGTCGGGAAGATCTGCTGGTACGGGCGTCTGCGCGGGATTCACCTCACCATAGTGACCGACCCGTCAGCGGTCTTTGCCACCGGCCCGAAACCTGGCGATGGCAGGATAGGGAAAAGTTGGGACGCTGTGTGTAAGCGCTTTCCTACACGCGGCGGCTCCTTGACTGCAACGCCCCGAGGAGGCCATCGATGTCCGCTTCAGTCCCCCGCCCCGCCGAAGATCTCGACCGTAACCTCGCCCTGGAACTCGTTCGCGTCACGGAAGCCGCCGCCATGGCGGCCGGCCGCTGGGTCGGCCGACGCGACAAGGAACGGGGCGACGGCGCCGCCGTCGACGCCATGCGCCTTCTGATCAACTCCCTGCCCATGCGCGGCGTCGTGGTCATCGGCGAGGGCGAGAAGGACAACGCCCCCATGCTGTACAACGGCGAGCACGTCGGCGACTGGCAGGGCGGCCCCGAGGTGGACGTCGCCGTCGACCCGATCGACGGCACCACGATGATGAGCAAGGGCATGCCCAACGCCCTCGCCGTGCTGGCGGTCGCGGAGCGGGGCGCCATGTTCGACCCGTCGGCCGTGTTCTACATGGAGAAACTCGCCGTCGGCCCGGAGGCGGCCGGCGTCATCGACATCGAGGCAGGCGTACGGGAGAACCTGCAGCGGATCGCCAAGGTCAAGAACGGCTCGGTCTCCGACGTGACGGTCTGCATCCTCGACCGGCCACGCCACGCCAACCTCGTCAAGGAGGTCCGCGACGCGGGGGCGCGTATCCGGTTCATCCTCGACGGCGACATCGCCGGCGCGATCAGCGCCGCCCGCGACACCAGCGAGGTCGACGTCCTCATGGGCATCGGCGGCACCCCGGAGGGCATCGTCGCGGCCTGCGCGCTCAAGTGCATGGGCGGCGAGATCCAGGCCAAGCTGTGGCCGCAGGACGAAGCGGAGCGCGAGCGGGCCATCGCCGCGGGGCACGACCTCGACCGGGTGCTGTCCACCAACGACCTCGTCCGCGGCGACAACGCGTTCTTCTGCGCCACCGGCGTGACGTCCGGCGACCTGCTCAAGGGCGTACGGTACCGGGCCGGCGGGGCGTACACGCAGTCGATCGTGATGCGCTCCAAGAGTGGCACGATCCGCGTCATCGACTCGTGGCACCGCCTGGAGAAGCTGCGCAGCTACTCCCGCGTCGACTTCGACGCCATCACGGACGCGTCCGAGGACGACTGACACCTGGCGACGGACGTGCGCGTCGAGCGGCCCGGTGGCCGCCGGCCGCACGT
>JAEZGP010000225.1 GCA_023437285.1 Actinomycetes bacterium
GCCCGTACCGTCCTGGGTCTTTAATCGAGGTGTAACCCGGCCGGTGGGTCGGGTGCGGTTCCATCTCTGCGGAGGTGGGTGTGGACCTGAACACGGTGACCGACATAGTCGGGGCGGACGCGCTCGACCGGTGGCGGCCGGGCGACGCGTGGCTGGCCGGCGGGACGTACCTGTTCTCGGAGCCGCAGCCCGGCATCACCCGCCTCGTGGATCTCACCAGCCTCGGCTGGCCGTCATTGACGGTCACCCCCGGCGGCCTGGAGATCGCCGCGACATGCACGGTCGCGGAGCTGTTCAGGTTCGAGCCGCCCGGGCGGTGGACCGCGCTGCGGCCGCTCGTGGCCCAGTGCTGCCACGCGTTCCTGGCCTCGTTCAAGATCTGGAACGTCGCGACGGTGGGCGGAAACCTCTGCAACGCCCTGCCCGCCGGGCCGATGATCTCGCTGACCGCCGCGCTCGACGGCGAGTGCGCCGTGATCGCCCTCGACGGCACGACGCGCCGCCTGCCGGTCGCCGACCTGATCACCGGCGCCGGCACGACCGCCCTCGCGCCAGGCGACCTGCTCCGCTCGATCACCCTCCCGGTGCACGCGCTGACCGCGACCACGGCGTTCCGGCAGGGCTCGCTCAACACCCACGGCCGCTCCGCCGCCCTGCTCATCGGCCGCCGCGACGCCTCCGGCGCGTTCGTCCTCACGATCACCGCGGCCACCGTGCGGCCCGTCCGGCTGGCCTTCCCCGCCGTACCGGACGCCGCGTCGCTGCGGGCCGCCCTCCCCGACGACGGGTACGTCGACGACGTGCACGGGCTGCCCGAATGGCGTCGGCACCTCACCCGGCTGTTCGCCGAGGATATCCGGCGGGAGCTGTCGCCATGAGGGTCAACGGCCAACCCGTCGACGGGCCCGCCCGCCCCGGCCAGTGCCTGCGCACCTACCTGCGCGAACACGGGTACTTCGGGGTGAAGAAGGGCTGCGACGCGGGCGACTGCGGCGCGTGCACCGTACACGTGGACGGGGTACCCGTACACAGTTGTCTGTATCCGGCCGTGCGGGCGGCGGACCGGGAGGTCACCACGGTCGAAGGGCTCGCGGACGCCGAGGGGTTGCACCCCGCGCAGCGGCGGTTCCTGGCCGCGCAGGGGTTCCAGTGTGGATTCTGCACGGCCGGTTTCGTCATGACGGCCGCGGCGCTCGACGGGACCATCGAGCCCGAGCGGGCGTTGAAGGGGAACCTCTGCCGGTGCACGGGCTACCGGGCGATCGCCGACGCGCTGCGCGGCGTGGCGAACGCCGGCGCGGACGGCACCGTCGGGTCCGACCTCGGCGCCCCGGCCGGACCGGACATCGTGACCGGTAGAGCGCGCTACACGTTCGATGTCGACGTGCCCGGCCTGCTGCACATGAAGATCGCGCGCTCGCCGCACCCGCACGCGCGCGTCGTCGGCATCGACGCGTCCGCCGCGCTGGCGGTGCCCGGCGTCGTGGCCGTGTTCACCCACGAGGACGCGCCGGCCACCCTGTTCTCCACCGCGCGGCACGAGCACCCGGCCGACGATCCGGCCGACACGCGCGTGCTCGACGACGTGGTGCGCTTCGTCGGGCAGCGGGTCGCGGCCGTCGTCGCGGACAGCGAGGCCGCCGCCGAGGAGGGCTGCCGCCGGCTCGACGTGCGCTACGAGCCGCTGCCGGCCGTGTTCGACCCCGAGGAGGCGATGCTGCCGGACGCGCCGATGATCGGCGGCGCCGAGCGCAACGTCGCCGGTGAACTGCACCGGCACGTCGGCGACGCGGCAGCGGCGCTCGCGGCCGCCGACATCGTCTACGAGGCGACGTTCCACACCCCACGCGTGCAGCACGCCGCGCTGGAGACGCACGGCGCGGTCGGTTGGCTCGACGACGACGGGCGGCTGGTCGTACGGTCGTCGACGCAGACGCCGTTCCTCACCCGGCGCGCGCTGTGCGCGGTGTTCGACCTGCCGCCCGACCGGGTACGCGTGGTCGCCGGGCGGGTCGGCGGCGGGTTCGGCGGCAAGCAGGAGATGCTCGTCGAGGACATCGTGGCGCTGGCCGTCCTGCGGCTGGGCCGGCCGGTGAAGCTCGAATACACCCGCACGGAGCAGTTCACCGCCGCCACCGTGCGGCACCCGTTCGCGGTGCGGGTCGCCGTGGGTGCCCGGCGCGACGGCACGCTTACCGCGCTGCGGCTGCGGGTCGTGTCGAACACCGGCGCGTACGGCAACCACGGCCCGGCCGTGCTGGCGCACGCCTGCCACGAATCGCTCGCCGTCTACCGGTGCCCCAACGTGGCCGTCGACGGGTACGCCGTCCACACCAACACGGTGCCGTCAGGAGCTTTCCGGGGGTACGGGCTGGGGCAGGTCATCTTCGCGGTCGAGTCGGCGCTGGACGAGGTCGCCCTGCGGCTCGGCGTCGATCCGGTGTCGCTGCGGGAACGCAACCTCATCCGGCCGGGCGAGGTGCTCGACGATGACCTGATGGTCGGCAGCTACGGGCTCGACCAATGCCTGTCGGTCATCCGGGAGGCTTACGCCCGGCACGTGACCGCCCCGGAGGGGTGGCCCGTTGGACGCGGCATGGCCCTGTCGATGATCGCGACCGGGCCGCCGGGCGGGCACTTCGCCGACGCGCGCGTCGCCCTGCTCGACTCCGGCCGGTACGAGCTGTCCGTCGGGACGGCGGAGTTCGGCAACGGCAGCACCACCGTGCACGTCCAGATCGCCGCGACCGCCCTGGGCGTGCCCCCGTCGCTGATCGACGTACGGCAGTCCGACACCGACCTCGTCGGGCACGACACGGGTGCGTTCGGGTCCACCGGGACGGTCGTCGCGGGACGGGCGGTGCTGCTCGCCTGCGAGGACCTGTTGGCGCGGATCACGGCGGGCTCGAAACCCCTGGTGGGGCATGGCCACTGGGCCGGGTCGCCCCGGTCGGTCGCGTTCAACGCGCAGTACTTCTGCGTGGCGGTCTGCCCGGACACCGGCGAGATCCGCATCCTCGACAGCGTGCACGCCGCCGACGCCGGTACGGTCATGAACCCCGCGCAGTGCCGGGGACAGGTCGAGGGCGGGGTCGCCCAGGCGCTCGGCGCGGCCATGTTCGAAGAGGTGCGCGTGGACGGCTCCGGGCGGGTCACGACGGCCGCGTTCCGCGAGTACCACGTGCCGGCGTACGCCGACGTCCCGCGTACCGAGGTGGTGTTCGCGGCCACCGACGACCCGTACGGTCCCCTGGGTGCCAAGTCGATGAGCGAAAGCCCGTTCAACCCGGTGGCCCCGGCGCTGGCCAACGCGGTCCGCGACGCCACCGGCGTACGGCTGACGTCCCTGCCGCTGACCCGCGACCGCGTCTGGTCCGCGCTGCGCCAGGCCGCTGACTTGTAGCCGACGGGCGTGCTGCCCTCGTTCGGGCGTGTCCGATGGGAGCGTCAACGCGTCAGGCTGACGGAGGTCGGCCGACCCAGCATCGGGCCAGGATGGGATATCGCACGGGCGGCAGTCAGCCGCCCCATGACCAGGAGGTTCCTCGTGCTCATCGCCATCGTCGATTTCGATACGGCTCCCAGCGACCGCCCGGCCGCGCTCGCGCGGCTCGACGGCGAGCGTGACCACGTGTGCGCCATGCCGGGCAACCAAGCGTTCCGGGTCTACGCTTCGCGACAGGACGCCACCCGGATCACCATCGTGCACGAGTGGGACGACGAAGCGTCCTTCGCCGCGTACCAGGCGTCGGAGTCCTTCGCCCGATCCGGGAAGGTGCTGCGACAGATGATGACCGGAGCACCCGTGAGCCGACGGTTCCGTGCCGAGTTGCTGGAGACGGTCGCCTGACTCTCACGAGCGATCACGTTGAGGAACCCCCATGACCCGCAAGGTCTACAGCTTCGTCCGCACGTTCGCGCCGGAGCCCGCCCGCGACCTCTGCGTGGACCGCCACTATCTGCTCTGCGCCTCCCAGGGCGCCCTCCGACTGGAGGCGCGGGGTCAGGCGTGGTTGCTGCCGCCGGCCCGGGCGGCACTGATCGAGGCGGGCACGCCGATCCGGGTCAGCGTCCCGCAGCCGGTCACCACCGCGTCGGTGCTGTTCCATACCGATGTCACCGCGGCGCCGCCGGCCCCGTTGACCGTGTTCGACCTCAGTCCGCTGGCCCGCCTACTGGTCAGCGAGTGCGGCACGTGGGGCGAGTCCGACCAACCCCTGACGGCGTACGCCGAGGCGCTGTTCGCCGCACTCGCCGCGGTGACCTGGCGCCTTGCCGAGCGGCCAAGTCCGGTCGTCGTTCCGGCGGGACGGTCACCGGAACTGCGTCGTGCCGTGCGGCTGACCGAGCAGCAGCTCGGTAGTGAGGTCCGCTTCGAGGACGTGGCACATGAGGTCGGGCTCGCACCCCGGTCGCTGGCCCGGCGTTTCGAGGACGAGACCGGCATGACCTGGCGGGCGGTCCTGCGCCGGATGCGCGTGCTGCGCGCGATCGAGGAACTCGCGGCCGGCGACGAGCCGATAACAAAGATCGCGTTCCTGGTCGGCTATACCTCGCTGTCGGCGTTCAACGCCGCGTTCCGGGAACTGACGGGCCGCACACCCAGCCAGTACCGGGCCAGCTTCCGACCCTGACAGGGCGGGCCACGCCTCACAGTCCCGGCTGGATAAACAGTGGTCGGAAGAACGGCGCGTCGTCAGGGTTGGCGTGCAGGTGCCGACGCCACCCGAGCGATAACCAGAAACCATCGACGCCATGCGAGAACGCTACGAGCCGACGGTCCGGGTAGCGGTGGTGGAGGAGGCCGATGACGGCGTGCCCGATGCCGCGGCGTCGGTGATCGCGGTGCACCTCAATGAACTGGATCTCCAGGGCGGTGGCTCCCAGCGCCGGCACGTCGGCGTAACGATCGATTCTCACCTCGTTGTCCAACTCAACCCGCGCGACCTCGATATCGTTCTCCACGAAGCGCAGAAAGACATGCTGAGAGCCGGGAGAAACGGGATTCTTGTACCACCATTGGGGAGTGAATCCGAGGCCAGCTTCCTCGTCCGTGAAGGGGAACCAATGCCGCTCACCTTCCGGACGTTCGAGTTCCACCAGAGTGAGGCTCACGCCGTGATTCTGCCGGACCACACGAGCCGCAGACCATACAGACAACGAGCAAACTGAGCGTCGTCACGCGTCGGACGCGGAACCCGCAGCTGACTAGGGGTGGTTCGCACGCCAGCCATCATGGATCTCGTCGTGCGGTGATCCGCAGACCTCTCGACCATCTGGTGTCGCCGGTCACGACCGGAGCCAGCGCACGCCGGTCGCTTCCTCGGCCGCCGCCCAGAGCCGCCGGCCGACGGCCGGATCGGCGGCTTCCCGGCTGAGCCGGGCCTCAGCCACCCGGCCCCGCGTCTCAAAGAGTCCTGACGGCCCGAAGAACTGGCCGCCGTGCACACCCGGCTCGGTCGCGGCGCGCAGTTGCGGCAGCGCGCCGCGCTCGACCGGCTGGGTGACCAGCAGGCCGGCCCACGCGATCAGCTGCCCGAGCCGGCCACGGTGTTCCCAGGCACGCGGCGTCAGGTTGGTGCGGGTGAGACCGGGGTGGGCCAGCGCGCTGACGACCGGCGATTTGGCGGCGTCCAGGCGGCGGGCCAGTTCGACGCCGAAGACCGTGGTGGCGAGCTTGGACCGGCCGTAGGCGGCA
>JAEZGP010000278.1 GCA_023437285.1 Actinomycetes bacterium
CACCGACGCCGGTACGCGCTCGGGCTGATCGATCTCGGCGGCGGCGCTGGGCGTCAGGCGGCTGAGCAGGCCGGGCAGCACGGCCAGCGCCGCGACGGCCGCCCGGCACGTGGCGCAGTCGGCCAGGTGGGCCTCGAACGCCGCCCGGTCGGCGGCGGAGAGGGCACCGAGCACGTACGCCCCGTCGTCGTGCGCGTACGGGCAGCTCATCTCGTCACCCCCATCTCTTCCAGGATCAACCGCAGCGCGCGGGTCGCGTAGTGGGTGCGCGACTTGACGGTGCCGTCCGGTACGCCGAGGGCGGCGGCGGCCTCCGACACCGAGCGGCCCCGGTAGAAGCACTCGATGATGACCTCGCGGTGCGCGGGGGACAGCCGGCCCAGCGCCTCGGCCATGGTCCACGCCTCGACGGCCCGGTCGGCCTCGTCGAAGTGGGGCTCCTCGGGCAGGGTATCGGTAATGATCTCGCCGACCCGGGCGGTGCGGCGCCGCCAGGCGTCGATGGCCAGCCGGCGCGCGGTGGTGAACAGCCACGCCCGGGGCGAGCCCCGGGTCGGATCGAGGGCCTCGGGGTGCTGCCAGGCGCGCAGCAGCGTCTCCTGCACGAGATCCTCGGCCCGCTGCCGGTCGCCGGAGCACAGGCGCACGGCGTACCCGAACAGCGCGTCACCGTGTTCGGCGTGCAGCGCCCGCAACAGCTGCGCGTCGTCGGCCACCGCACCCTCCCTCCGCGCCCGCCTGCGTGGTGAAACGCACGCTAGGGCGGCACGGTTCAGACCGCGACGGAGCCGGGCGGGTCTTCGCCGGCGAGGGCGACGCTGATCGCGCGGGCGGTGGCCTGCAACCGGCGGCGTACGGCGTGCGCGGTGGCGACGAGCTGCTCGGCGGGCATCGCGCAGCCGACCACGAGCCGGCGTTCGGGGTCGCGGTCGGCGCGCAGCACGACCGCCGCGCAGCCCACACCGGTCCGGTACTGGCCCAGCTCGATGTGCATGCCGCGCCGCTCGCCGGTGGCGAGGTCGGCGTCGAGCGCCTCGGGCTGTGTGATCGTCTGTGGGGTGTATTCGCGCATGCCCCAGTCCTTGAGGTAGCGCAGCCGCTGCTCGGGCGTCAGCGTCGAGAGCAGGGCCTTGCCGATCGCCGTGGCGTGGGCGCCCTCGTCCCAGCCGGGTACGAGTTCCTCCAGGTACGGCGACTGCGGCCCTTCGGCGACGTTGGCGAGCACGATCTGCCCGCCGAGGAAGCGGCCGATGTAGTGGCTGAACCCGGTCTCGGCGGCGGAGCGCCGCAGCAGGTCGTCACCGGACGCGGGAATGCGCAGGGCGGCGGTCAGCTCGCAGAAGCGGTCGGCCACCTGCAGACCCACGATGTAGGTGCCGTCCTCGCGCCGGATCACGTAACCCTCGTAGGCCAAGGTACGCACGAGGTGGTACGTCGTGGCGGTCGTCAGTTCGCAGCGACGGGCGATCTGCTTCACCGTCAATCCTCGGGGCGACTGGCCCACCGCCTCCAGTACCCGTAGCGCCCGGGAGACGCTGCGGATCAGGTCTGACGGCTCCCCATGGGGGTGTCGCACCACTGCTCCTCCATACCGGACAGGACGTCCCGGTCGTTAAGGTCTGACCCTTTGTTTACGGGGTTAACCCTAGGCAGCAGGGGCCTTCAACGGAACGGCTGACGATCGATTTGATCTCGTGCGGGTCCGCACGTGCCGGACGCCGTCCCAGGTGAACACGATGAGCGCGAGCCAGACGAGGGTGAAGCCGGCCAAACGCGCTGGTGGCATAGGTTCTTTGTAGAGCAACACGCCCAGGCCGAGCTGGAGGATAGGGGCGAGGTACTGCAATAGTCCGATAGCCGACAGTGTGATCCGGTTAGCTGCTCCGGCAAACAACAAAAGCGGTATAGCGGTGATCGCACCGCTCAGCACCAAAAGGACGGTGTGTCCGACCGACACCTGGCCGAACGTCGAGTCGCCGTTGGCCATCAACACACCCACGTAGACCAGGCACGGAAGGGCCAGCACCGCCGACTCGATCAGCAGGCCGTCGGCGGCGGGCATGGCAAGACGCTTCTTTGTCAGCCCGTACAGGCTGAAGCTCGCCGCCAGCGTCAGCGCGATGTACGGCAGGCGCCCGTAGTCGACGGTCAGCACCACGACGGCGACCAGGCCGATGCCCAGCGCGGCCCACTGCGCCGGCCGCAGGCGCTCGCTGAGCACCACCACGCCCAACCCGACCATGACCAACGGGTTGATGAAGTAGCCCAGCGACGTCTCCACGATCTGGCCGGCGTTGACCGCATAGATGTAGACCCCCCAGTTGACCGCGATGAGCGCGGCCGCCAACGCCGCCAGGCCCAGCCGGCGGGGGTCGTGGCGCAGGCGCCAAACCGAGGGCCAGCCGCGCGCCACCGAGACCAGCAGGACGATGAACAGCAGCGACCACACCACCCGGTGCGCCAGGATCTCGATCGCACCCGAGGGGAGCAGGTGCTTGAAGTAGATCGGGAAGAAACCCCAGCTGAGGTACGCCACAACGGCGAAGACGTACCCTCTGCGCTCCTGACTCATGGCGTCACTGTAAGGAGCAAGAAGCGTTATCGCTCCTGCGTCCCAGCCTGCTTCGCTATGCTCTCCATCACCCCGTGGTCCCGGATGTCGATCTCCATCCATCGTTCGGGGGTGGCGACGGGGGAGTACCCCGCCCGCGCGTACACCTCGTGCGCGTCCGCCGTGGCCAGCAGCAGCCGGCGCACCCCGGTCGCCAGGATCCGGTCCCGGATCACGGTCGCCAACCAGGTGCCCAGCCCCAGCCCGCGCACCCGGCGATCGATGTAGACGTCACACAGGTACGCGAACGTAGCCAGGTCGGTGACGACCCGGGCGAACCCCACCAAGTTGCCCGTCCCCGGCGCGTAGACGCCGAACGTCAGCGACCCCTCGATCGAGCGTTCCACCGTCTCCAACGACCGACCCAGAGCCCAGTACGCGTCAGTGGACAGCCACTGGTGGATCAGCTTGACGTCGAGCCGGCCCGGGTCGGTGTCGATCTCATACCCGTCGTCGCGTTTCGTTAGCACGGTTCGACCCTAGTCGCCGCGCTTCGCCCGTACCCGACAACAGGTGCGAGCCCGCCGGCGACCGACGGACCCGCACCACCGACGGGGTCGTCAGTCGTCGTCGTCGCGCAGCACCAGGCCGACAACGAACGACACCACGCCGACCAGCAGGGCACCGAGCACCGCGTGCCAGAAGCCGTCCACGTGGAACGGGATGTCGAGCTTGCCGGCGATCCAGCTGGTGAGCAGGAACAACAGGCCGTTCACGAGGAGCGCGATGAGGCCGAGCGTGAGGATGTAGAAGGCGCAGCCGACGAACTTGATGATCGGCTTCAGGATCGCGTTGACCACGCCGAAGATCAGTGCGACCAGGACGACGGTGCCGATCGTGCCGGCGGTCGTCTCGGCGGTCACGTCGATGCCGGGAACGATGAGCGTGGAGAGCCATACGGCGAGCGCCGACACGGCCAACCGGATGAGGAGCGACATGGTCGCGATGGTCCCACGACGCCGGTGACCCGCGCATCCCTTGGTTTTCCCGGATGCTCGGTATGGTGGTCGGCGTCGATGGACGGGGAGGCATTGTGGCGTCGCGGAGCGACGAACTGCACTCGCACCAGTTCGCCCGGCAGCGGGTGGTCGGCGCGCTGGCCATGCGCGACCCCGACCCGGCCGCCTCACCGCTGCGCCGCATCGGCGGGGCGCTGCTCGCCGGCATCCTGCTCGCGGCGCTCGCGCTCGCCGCCGTCGGTGTGTACGGCTGGCTGCGGCCCGGCGGCAACGACACCTGGCGGACCAGCGGAGCCGTCATCGTGGAGGACAGGACCGGCGCGCGCTACGTCTACCGCGACGGCCTGCTGCACCCGGTCCTCAACCAGGCCTCCGCGCTGCTGCTGGCCGGCTCCCCGCGGACCGTGACGGTCGCCGGCCCCTCCCTGCGCGACGTGCCGCGCGGCGCGCCGCTGGGCATTCCCGGCGCACCCGACCCGCTGCCGGCCGCGGACGCGCTCGTCACGGGCGGCTGGCTGCTCTGCTCGCGGACCGTCGGGGGCCGGCCCGAGTCCGTCCTCGACATCGGCGCGCCGCCGGCCGCCACCGCCCCGCTCGGCCCCGACGAAGGCCTGCTCGTGTCGGCGGGCGGCGAGCAGTACCTGATCTGGCACCGGCACCGCCACGCGATCCGCGACAAGGGCGTGCTCGGCGCGCTGTGGGCGGGCGAACCGGTCGTACCCGTCGCCCCCGCGCTGATCAACGGCATCCCGCCCGGGCCCGACCTGGCCAGCCTCACCGTGCCCGACGCCGGGCACCCGGCCGCGTTCGGGCGGGCCGTCGTGGGCCAGGTCCTCAAGTACGAGAGCCTCACCGGCAGCGTCCAGTTCCTGCTCGCGCTCGCCGACGGGCTCGCCCCGATCACCCCGGTGCAGGCCGGGCTGCTGCTCGGCAACGGCGTCAACACCAGCGGCCGGGCCACGGAGATCACCGCCGCCGAGTACGACCGGGCCCGCAAGGCCGCGCCGTTCACCTCCGGCGCCGGGCCGGACCTCCCGACGGCCGTACCCCGCCTGGCCCGCGTCGCGGGCGGCGTCTGCGCGTCCGTTGTGGACGACGCGACGCCGCCCGAGGTCGTCGTCTGGCAGGGTCCGCCGGTCGCCCCCGGTGAGGCGCGTACGGGTGGCATCTGGCAGGGCACGGTCGTCGCCGACGCGGTGCGGGTCGCCCCCGGACGTGGGGCCGTGGTCGAGGCGGCCGCCGCGCCGGGTGCGCCAGGTGGGGCGCTCGCCGTCGTGACGGACCAGGGCATCCGCTACGCCGTACCGTCACCCGACGCGCTGGCCGCGCTGGGTTATTCCGGAGTACGCCCGACGCGCCTGCCCGCGGCGCTGGTCGCGCTCCTCCCCGGTGGCCCGGCGCTCGACCCTGAGGCGGCCGCCAGACCGGCGTCGCTGACCGACTGAGCATGTTCCGGTGGCGGTTATTCCTCGATCGCGCCGCCCACGGTCCGCAGGTGTTCGCGGAACGTCAGGTTCGGTGCGGTCTCGCGGGCCGCCAGGTAGCCGGCGAAGCCGAGCTGTGCGCGCAGGCTCGTGCCTTCCGCGATGCGGCGCGCCTGACCGCGCTCGGTGTCGCGGATGCCCTCGGCGAGACCGAACACCCGGTCGGCGTGCGCGGCCGCGACGAACAGCACGCCGTCATCGTCGCCGAGGACAAGATCGTCCTTATCGACCGTCCACTCGCCGACCGTGGCGTAGCGCAGCGCGCCGTCGGGCCGCTCATCGAGGCGCAGCGGACCGGTCGGCAGGGCACCGAGGCTGAACACGGGCAGGCCGATGGCCCGGATGTCGGCCGTGTCGCGGTGCAGTCCCCAGATCACCACGCCGCCGAGGCCGGCGTCCCGGGCTTCCAGGACCACGAGGTCGCCGACGCACGCCTCATCGACGCGGCCGGCGTTGTCCACCACCAGGACGTCGCCGGGCGAGGCGTGCTCGAAGGCCTCCAGGAAGATGTCCACGCTGCCCGCGTGGCGGGCCGGCAGGACCCGCCCGGCGACCCGGTCGGCGGGCGTCACGGCACGTACGCCCGCCGGGGCGCAGCGCACCCGCAGGCCGGCCCGCAGGCAGGCGTCGGCGACGTGAG
>JAEZGP010000455.1 GCA_023437285.1 Actinomycetes bacterium
CCCTTAGGCCGCCCGCGTACGGCAGGGGGGTCCCGCGAGCGCGGTGACCGTGGTCCCGTCCGGGACAGGGCCTTGTGCCCTGATTATGATCATGGCGGTCACGGCACGATCGTCTCGTTGCACAACACCCGCCGGCCCCCCTCAAGGAGATAGACAATGAAGCGTCGGACCCTGGACATCATGTTCAGCACCGGCGGCCTGGTGCTTGCCGGACTGCTGCTGATCGTCGGCATCGTTCTCAACAGCAACGCGAACTTCGCGAAGACGTACGTGGCCGACCAGTTCGGTGAGCAGAACATCTCGTTCACGCCCCTCGACCAGCTCAGCGACGAGGAGAAGAAGGCGGAGTGCCTTGTCGAGAACGCCGGCAAGCCGCTGACCACCGGCAAGCAGGCGGAGTGCTACGCCAACGAGTACATCGGCCTGCACCTGAAGAACATCGCGGGCGGCAAGACCTACGCCGACATGGGCGACGTGCAGAGCGACCTGCGCGCTCAGGTGGCCAAGGCCCAGGAGACCAACGCCGCGAACCTGGCCGACCTGCAGAAGCAGCTCGACACCGCGACCGCCCAGCGCGAGTCGCTGTTCAAGGGCGAGAGCCTGCGCGGCCTGCTGCTGACCTCGTACGGCTTCAGCGTCTTCGGTGAG
The DNA here is from genome assembly GCA_023437285.1 of Actinomycetes bacterium. Lineage (GTDB taxonomy): Bacteria > Actinomycetota > Actinomycetes > Mycobacteriales > Micromonosporaceae > Luedemannella. The sequence goes on from JAEZGP010000455.1 coordinate 649, forward strand.
AAGGCCGCCCAGGCCGCGGTGGTCGCCTTCATCGGCGCCGGACTGCTCCTGCTGCTCGGCATCGCCGGCCTGATCCACGCCTTCATCACCCCGAAGAGCAAGGGATTCGCGGTGCCGGAGCCCGAGAAGACCACAGTCGACGCCTGACAAACCCCATACCGAGGTACGGTGCCGGGTCGCGCGAGCGGCCCGGCACCGTCGTGCGCGGCCTACGCTGGGCAGCGTGAAGATCGTGACCATCGAGACACCGACCCTGGGCGACCGCGGCTACCTGGCCCACGACGGCCGGGTCGCGCTCGTGGTCGACCCGCAGCGTGACATCGACCGCGTCCTGAGCGTCGCCGGGGCCGAGGGCGTGACCATCACCCACGTCTTCGAGACCCACATCCACAACGACTACGTGACGGGCGGGTACGCGCTGGCGCGCCTCACGGGTGCCGCCTATCACGTCAACGCCGCCGACCCGGTCGCCTTCCACCGCGTACCCGTCCGCGACGGCGACCTCGTCGAGGTGGGCGAGCGGCTGCGCGTACGGGTGCTCGGCACGCCCGGGCACACGTTCACCCACCTGTCGTACGCCCTCTACGACGGCGACGAGCCGGTGGGCGTCTTCACGGGCGGGTCGCTGATCTACGGCTCGGTCGGCCGCCCCGACCTGCTGGGCGCCGAACACACGCACGAACTGGCGCGCCGCCAGTACGCCTCGGCGCGGCGGCTCGCCGCCGAGCTGCCCGGCGCCACGGAGGTCTTCCCGACCCACGGGTTCGGCAGCTTCTGCTCGGTCGACCAGTCCGAGGTGACCGAGAGCACACTGGCCCGGGAGGGCCTGGTGAACCCGGTGTTCGCCACCGACGTCGAGGAGTTCGTCGACGGGGTGCTCGCGCAGCTGGATGCCTGGCCGGCGTACTACGCCCGGCTCGGTCCCGTGAACCTCGCCGGCCCGGACGCGCCGGACCTGACCCCGCCGGCCGTCGCCGACGCCGCCGAGCTGCGGGCCCGGCTCGCGATCGGGGAGTGGGTCGTCGACCTGCGGCACCGGGTCGCGTTCGCGGCCAGCCACGTGCCCGGCACGGTGAACTTCGGCCTCGACGGCAATGTGGCGACCTACCTTGGTTGGTTGGTCGACGCGGGCAGCCCGGTGACCCTGCTGGCCGAGACGGCCGAGGAGATCGCCGAGGCCCAGCGGGAGCTGGTGCGCGTCGGCATCGACCGCCCCGCCGCCCGGGCCACCGGCGGGCCGCGCGACTGGTCGGGCGGGGCGCCGCTGGGCTCGTACCCGAGGCTGGGGTTCGCCGACCTCGCCCAGGTGCGCCACCACCGGCCCGTCGTCATCCTGGACGTACGGCGTGAGCGCGAACACGCCGAGGAGCACCTGAGCGGCAGCGTGCACATCCCGTTGCACGAGCTGCGCTCGCGGCTGGCCGACCTCCCCGACGGCGAGGTGTGGGTGCACTGCACGACCGGCTACCGGGCGGCCATCGCCGCGTCGTTGCTGGCGGCGGCCGGGCGGCGGGTGGTCCACGTCGACGACGACTTCCCGGCCGCGGCACGCGGGACCTTCGGCCTGTTGGGAACGGCGGTCCGACACGGTACAAATGAGCAATGATCCGAGTCTTCCTGCTCGACGACCATGAGGTCGTCCGTCGTGGCCTGTTTGAACTGCTGGAGGCCGAGGAGGACATCGAGGTGGTCGGGGAGTCCGGCTCGGCCAAGGAGGCCACCCACCGGGCGCCCGCGCTGCGGCCCGACGTGGCGATTCTCGACGCCCGGCTGCCCGACGGCAGCGGCATCGACGTGTGCCGCGACATCCGCTCGGTGGACCCCTCGATCAAGGGACTGATCCTCACGTCGTACGAGGACGACGAGGCGCTGTTCGCGGCGATCATGGCCGGCGCGTCCGGTTACGTCCTCAAGCAGATCCGGGGCACCGATCTGGTGGACGCGGTGCGCCGGGTGGCGGCCGGCCAGTCGCTGCTGGACCCGGCGGTGACGCAGCGGGTCCTCGAGCGCATCCGCCACCCCGTCGAGGAGCCACGTGAGCTGCGCTCGCTCACCGAGCAGGAGCGGCGCATCCTGCAGTACGTCGCGGAGGGCCTGACCAACCGCGAGATCGCCGGCAAGATGTTCCTCGCCGAGAAGACGGTCAAGAACTACGTCTCGAGCCTGCTGGCCAAGTTGGGCCTGGAGCGGCGCACGCAGGCCGCCGTGCTGGCCACCCGGCTGCTGGGGGAGCGCCACTAGCGCGGACCTCAGCGGGATCGTCTCATGGCCGTGCCGGGTGGCGCGGCCATGATCGTCGCGGACCGGCCCAGGTCGCGGCCGGTCTGGCCGGCACGTCCCGGCGTGCCGGTCGGCCCTACCCCGATCAGATCGGCGTCCGTGACTCTGAGACCGTGAACGCTGTGGCGCTACGAGCGCGCGAACAGACACCAGCCGGACTTTCCGGGGCGGAGGCCGCGCGGCGGCTGGCCCAGGACGGGCGCAACGAGGTGCCCCCGCCACGTCCTCCGCGTGTCTGGCGGCGCATTGCCCGCCAACTCACCGACCCGCTGGTGGCCCTGCTGCTGGCCGCGGCCGTCGTCACGATCGCCCTCGGGGACCTGACCGACACGGCCGTGATCCTCGTGGTGGTCGTGGTGAACACGGCCATCGGGGTCGTCCAGGAGATCCGCGCCGACCGCGCGATCACCGCCCTGCGCCAGCTGTCCGCCCCCTCGGCCCGCGTCCGCCGCGACGGCGCCGACCTGGTCATCCCGGCCGCCGAGGTGGTCCGCGGGGACGTGCTCGTGCTCGCCCAGGGCGACATCGTCCCCGCCGACGCCCAGCTGCTGGAGGCCAGCCAGCTCACCCTCGACGAGTCGGCGCTCACCGGCGAGTCGGTGCCCGTGGGCCGGGCGGTTCCCGACGAGGTCGCGGCCGGGACGGTCGTGCTGACCGGCCGCGCGCTCACCCGCGTCACCCGTACCGGCCCGCACAGCGCGCTGGGGCGCATCTCGGTGCTGGTCGCGGCCACGCGGCCGGGGGACACGCCCCTGCAGCGCCGGCTGGCCGAGCTGGGCCGCGCGCTCGGCGTGGTCGCCGTCGGCCTGTCCGCCCTGGTCATGGTGCTGGGCGTGGCCAACGGGCAGCCGCTCGGCGAGATGGCCCTGGCCGCCGTGAGCCTGGTCGTCGCCGCCGTGCCGGAGTCGCTGCCGGCCGTGGTCACGCTGGCCCTCGCGCTGGGCGCCATGCGCATGGCGCGCGGGCACGCCATCGCCCGTCGCCTGCACGCCGTGGAGACGCTCGGGTCGGTGACCGTCCTGGCCACCGACAAGACCGGCACCCTCACCGAGGGCCGGATGAGCGTGCGCCGCGCGGTGACGGCCGCCGGCACCGACGTGTCCGTACACGGGCGGGGGTACGACCCGACGGGCAGCGTGGAGCCGGCGCCCGACAGCGGGGTCGTCGACCTGGCGCGGGCGGTGGTGCTCTGCAACGACGCCGAGCTGAGCCCGCCGGACGCGGACAACCCGGCGTGGCGGTCGTTGGGCGACCCGGTGGAGGGTGCCCTGCTCGCCTTCGCGGGGCGCTGCGGCCTGGACATCGCCGCCACCCGGTCGGCCGCCCCCCGGGTCGCGGAGGAGCCGTTCGACGCCCTGACCCGGCGGATGATCACCGTCCACGAGTCGGCCGGCACCCGCTACGCCGTGTGCAAGGGGGCCCCCGAGGCCGTACTCGATCAGGAAACCACCGACTGCCCGGCGGCGGTGCGCGAGGCCCTGCTCGCGGCGGCTCACGACATGGCCGACGCCGGCCTGCGGGTG
>JAEZGP010000503.1 GCA_023437285.1 Actinomycetes bacterium
GGGCTGGCCTGCGTCGGGCTGGCCGCCGACGGGCCGGCCGCCGACGAATGGCTGGCCTGCGCCGGTGGGGTCTGTGCCGGTGCGGCTGAGGCGGGGCCGGCGTGGGCCGACGCGCCGACGGCGAGGGTCGCGACGAGCGCGAGCCCAGCGAGACGATGTCTTTTTTGCACCATTAACGCACTATACGGCGCGTTGCTGGCGTGTCGGGCGGTTACCGTGGTTGTGCGGGCTCGCGCGGTCCCTGGTCGGCGTTGAAGAGCTTCCAGTTGCCCTCGGAAACCACCTCGGTTCTCCCGTCGGTCACGACGATGGCGGTCTCGGCGTCAATCGCGTACGCCGGCATGGGCATGGCGGCGGCCCATTTCTCGGCGCTGGCCATGGAGTTGTCCGGCAGATCCGGGTGATCCACATGCGGAAAGATCGCGAAGTCCACGAACCCCAGCGTCGTGTCGCCACCTCCGGGCGGGCTCCAGCCGACGAAGTCTGACCCGATCCTGGGGGTCATGACCATGCTTCCGGCACTGAGTCCCACGTACACCAGGTTGTCGAGGGTGGGCAGGAGGGCCGCCAACCCGGACTCGCGCATCCAGTAGCTGAGGTACATGGGGTCGCCGCCGTCGACGAGCAGGACATCGGCTTCCTGGACCAGAGGGACCCAGAGTTCCTCGCCGACGGTGGGCAGCGCGGTCAGCTCCAGGACCCCCAGGGAGTGCCAACCCACCTGGGCCATCGGTGCCCGGTCTTCCCGTCCGCTGATCACGCGGCAGGCCTGGACGGCACCGCCGCGCTGAGCGTGCAGGGCGGTCGGCACGAGCAGGGCGTTGGACTCGCTGATCGCCTTGCCCAGCAGGCCGGTCAAAGTGTCGCGGATGCTGGCGTTCCTGATGCCGGAGTCGGTCAGCAGAAGCTTCATGACGTCCTTTCCGCTGTTGTCGCTGGCCTAGCCGCCAGCCATGGCGCCCAGGATGATGTAGACCTCTTTGCCGGCGGCCACGGGCTCGGGTAGCGGCGCGTCGGGCGACTCGTTGGACAGGTCTTCCTCGCACGCGTAGAAGCGCACGAAAGCGCGGCGCTTGCCCGTGTACCGGTCGCGAATGGTGCCCAACAGCGCCGGGTACCGCGCCTCCAGCGCGTCGAGCACCGCCCGCTGGGTGGGGGTCCCGGCCACCTCGACGCTGACCTCGCCGGTCACTTTGGCCAGCGTCTTGAGGTGGGCCGGGAGAACCACGCGGATCATGGCAGGACCTGCACCTCGACGGAGAGTACGGCCGGCAGGTCGCGCACGATCGGCGCCCAGGTGTCGCCGTTGTCGGCCGAGTGGTAGACCTGCCCGCCCGTCGTACCGAAGTAGATGCCGGCCGGGTCGAGCGTATCGACGGCCATGGAGTCGCGCAGCACGTTGACGTAGCAGTGTTCCTGCGGCAGGCCCTTGGTCAGCGGCTCCCACTCCTCGCCGCCGGTGCGGCTGCGGTAGACGCGCAGCTTGCCGTCCGGCGGTACGTGCTCGTAGTCGCTCTTGATCGGCACGACGTAGACCGTCTCCGGCTCGTGGGGGTGCACCGCGATCGGGAAGCCGAAGTCCGAGGGCAGGTTGCCGCTGATCTCACGCCACTGGCCGCCCGCGTCGTCGGTGCGCATCACGTCCCAGTGCTTCTGCATGAACAACGTGTCCGGCCGGGACGGGTGCTGCGCGAGGCGGTGCACGCAGTGGCCGACCTCCGAGTCCTCGTCCGGGATCTCGTTCGAGCGCAGGCCCTTGTTGATGGGCGTCCACGAGGCGCCGGCATCGTCGCTGCGGAACGCGCCAGCGGCCGAGATGGCCACGTAGATCCGGTCCTTGTTGGCCGCGTCCAGGATGATCGTGTGCAGGCACAGGCCGCCCGCACCCGGCTGCCACGACGGGCCGGTCGGGTGCTGGCGCAGCCCGGTCAGCTCCTGCCACTTCTGGCCGCCGTCCGTCGACCGGTACAGCGCCGCGTCCTCGCCGCCCGCGTACACCGTGTCCGGGTCGTCGCGGGAGGGCTCCAGGTGCCAGATGCGCTTGAACTCCCACGGGCGCGGCGTCCCGTCGTACCAGAGATGGTCGCCCGTCTCGCCCTGGTAGGCGAAGTCGTTGCCCACGGTGTTCCACGTCTTGCCGCCGTCGTCGGAACGCTGCATCACCTGCCCGAACCAGCCACCGGACTGGGAGGCGTAGAGGCGGTCGGGGTCGGCCGGCGACCCGGCGACGTGGTAGATCTCCCACCCGCCGAAGTGAGGACCGTCCACGGTCCAGTTGTTGCGTTTGCCGTCTGCGGTCAGCACGAACGCGCCCTTACGCGTGCCGACCAGTACGCGAACATCGGTCATGGCAGCCATCCTCGTACGTGGGTACGACATCCGCATCGCAACGCGCCCGCGTTCACCTACGCTTCGACGGCCAGCGAGTACATGATCCTTAATCCCCCGCGTGGCGAATACACCCGGTATAGGTTGACTCTGCATCGCACAGCAAGGGCATTATGGAGTCATGTCGGTCGTGCTCACGGTTCGCGATGCACCTGAGGAAGTGCGCGACCTGCTGGCCCAACAGGCCAGAGAGTGAGGCCAGTCGGGGCAGGCGTGTCGCCTCGGCGTCCTCAACCGCCAGCTGACTTCTGCCGTAACCGGCAACTTCTTGCCGAGATCAGCCAGGAACTCGACGGCGGCGCCGGGGCTGACCAGAGCGCTCCTCCCGCGGCGGATGTCCTTTCGCACGCTCGAGCTGAACGCGGCGAGTCCACCGGCTCATCCGCCGCTTGGCTTGCTGCTATGCCTGCCATCGAGAAGTTCCGGTACGTGCAGGGGCACGGCTCCACCGAGTCGGTTCAGAAGTAGCCCGTGCCCCTACACGTGATGCAGTCCGTCGATGCCCATTGCGTCGGGAAGCAACCGGAGGGCTTGTCGTTGATCTCGAAGAACCAACCGATGAGCCCATGGCTCACGCTCCGGTGTTCTCGCGGTACTGGTCGAACCAATCGTTGATGCCCTCGTGGTAGGTCCGTTCCTGCTTTTCGGGCTTGGGCGGCCGGGACTACCGGCGGGTGCCAGCGCATCACTCGATAGGTTCCGCGTAGCAGTAAGGGGGAGCGTCGTCGCGGGGGTTGGCGCAGAGAAACAGACCCCGAATAGCGTGCATCCAGCCGAGGGTGCCCCTGAACTCGATGGGTTGACGACACCAAACGCAGATGCCTTCTTCCAGTACGTCGAAACCATCGGTCTGTCGACGCCTGACAACCATGCAGCTATCGAGCAAACCGCGAACCGCGAACTTGTGCTGTTGGCACGGCCACACGTCGTTGCAGACCGCGCACCAGCTATCGCCGCTGACAGTGTGCTTCCGGAAGGCCTGGTAGGACTCTTCCCAGAGCGCCGGGTTGTGACATTCCAGCGGGGGAATCCGCGGCGGCTCCTCTCCGCCCCATGACAGCTTCATGCCAGTCCCAAGCGCCACAAGGTGGTCGCAAACGGGTTGCGCTGGGGCAGCATCCCGCAGCGCGCGATGAAGTCATGTGCCGATGTTCTCGCCGAGCAGGGCTCAGTCTCTTGGCACGTGAGGCAGCGGCCGGTTGCATCGATCTTGATGTGCAGCTCGATGACCCGCTGTGCCAACGCCAGGCGGTCTTGGCCTCCGGAGCTGAGGTAGGTCGTCATCGCCACTGCCCACCACTGATGTTGACTCGCGCCCCAACGGGGTAGTCGTGGCGATTGCCGGTGCAGAGCTGACAGGTCTTGACCACGCCGTGCTTGTCGCACCAGCGCGTCTTGACCTTGAAGCAAAACAGGCCGGCGATGAACCCCAGCACGATGCCGGAGATCGTGGCGATGACGATCATGACGCCCTCCTCATCAAAGGCGGAGGGTGGAGCGAACCCCAGGGCCATCTGGATTAATCCGCCCCACCCTCCTCGTCCCGGCACAGCCAGCCGCTGCTGGACGCCGAGGGTCTAAGGCACCCGCGCCTCACAACCGCGCACAGACGGTGACATCCTTAACGCATATCGTGCGCCTGCAATGATGGAAATGCAAGGCTTGCATATGCATGACATGTGAATGTCGCCCCCATGTTGTCGATGCAGATGCATGGCGCGCACACTGAGCTACAGATCGGACGGTGCGAGAGGATGGACGTGGCACGGCGGCAACTGCCCACGGTGCGTCTTCGGCGCTTAGCAACCAGGCTGGCCACGCTGCGCTCCGAAGCAGGTTTGAGCCGGGAGCAGGTGGAGGAGCAGACCGGGATCAACTCGACGACGCTGTATCGCATCGAGACGGCCCGCACCAAGCCTCAGCGCCGCACCCTGCTCACGCTGCTCGACCTCTACGGTGTGTCGGACAAGGCCGACAGAGACGACCTGGTAGCCCTCTCCAAGCACTCCAGCGAGCTTGGCTGGCTGCGGCAGTACGAGAGTGACCTGCGCGAGCCGTACTCGAACTTCATCAGCTTCGAGTCCGAGGCCCGGTCGGTGCGCAACTACGAGAGCCTGTTCGTCCCCGGCCTGCTCCAGACCGAGGACTACGCCCGTGCCGTGATTCGCGGTGTGCTGCCACACGCGACCAACGATGAGGTCGAGAAGCGCGTCGAGGTTCGCGTGCAGCGCAAAACCGTGTTGACCAAGGATGATCCACTGAGCTTGTGGTGTGTGATCGACGAGGCGGCCGTCCGCCGGAAGGTTGGCGGTGACAAGATCATGCAGGGTCAGCTTGTTCACTTGATCGAGGCAACCGCCGCGCCGACAACGGTTCTGCAGATCATCCCCTTCGCCGCTGGAGCTCACCCCGGCATGCCGGGCAGCTTCGTCGTGATGTCGTTCCCCGAGCCGACAGACCCGGACATCATCTATCTCGACTCCATGGGCGGCGATCTCTTCCTGGAGCGCAGTGAAGACGTAGAGCGTTTCACCACCGTGTTCGAGCACCTTCGAGCCACGGCGTTAAGCCCAGCCGACACGGTACGGATGCTGGAGGAGATCAGATGATCGACTGGTCGCAAGCGGTCTGGCGCAAGAGCAGCCGTAGCAGCGGGGAAGGTCAGTGCGTCGAGGTCGCACGCGTGGACGACACGATCGGCGTCCGTGACACCAAGCTCGGCGAGGCGTCACCCGTACTCGAGTTCACCCCGGACGAGTGGC
>JAEZGP010000509.1 GCA_023437285.1 Actinomycetes bacterium
GGACCGCCCGCCGCGCGACCGGGCCGAGATCGTCCACGGCCTCCATGACGACGCCGAGCCGCTCCAGCGCGGTGAGCGCCGCGGCCGCGCCGGCCGGATCGACGCCCTCGAAGAGCTCCAGCCCCACGAACGCGGCCGACACGGCACGGGCCAGGCCTTCGGGGTCGGCGACGTCGGCCAGCGCCGAGTCCTTGAGCAGGCGGCGCAGCACGGCCTCCACCTCGGCCACCCACAGCGACAGCGCGCGACCGGTGGCGGTGGCGAGTTTCTCGTCCGTCTGCGCGCCCGCGAGCAGTTGGGCGAGGACGGCGACGTTGCCCTGCGCGCGTTCCTGCTCGTGCACAAAACGGCCGACGTCGAGCAGTTCGCGCAGCGAGCCCACGGCGGCGAACGCCGCCCGGTAGCGGTCCACGGCCGCGGTCGTCGCCACCTGGCACGCTTCGCTGAGCAGGTCGTCCATGCTGCCGAAGTGGTAGAACACGAGGGCCTGGTTGACCCCGGCGGCGGCCGCGACCGTGCGCGCGGACACGCCCGCGATGCCGTGACTGCGCACGGTCTCCAGCGCGCCGTCGATCAGCTTCTGCCGCGTGTCGCCCATGGGCCAGACCCTCTCACAGCCGGCAGGTCGCCGTGGCGTCGGTGACCGACAGCCCCGCCGGCGCCTCGACGTACGGGCGCCAGCGCGGCCACCAGGTCCGTACGTGCGCGCGGTACCTCGCCCAGGCCGCCCCGTGTCGGCGGGTGAGGTCGCGGTGCTCGTGCGGCCCGGCGACGAACGCCGCGAACAGCGCGGTCGACGCGGCGGCGGCGACCAGCGTCGTGCTGTGCGTGACGGCCGCCACCACGAGCAGCAGTCCGACCGCGGACAGCTGCATGGGATTCGCGACGTACGCGTACGGGCCGGTGGTGACCAGGGTCCGGGGCGGGTCCCACGGGTACGGCGTGCCGCCACCCCGCTCGACGAACTCCCGTACGGCCAGCACCCCGGGCAGTGCCACCAGCGCGACCGCCTGGACGACCAGTGACACCCCCCAGCGCGGCAGGTCGGCCAGGTGCGACCACGAACCGTCGCCCAGGTCGATCGCCACGGCGGGAATGAGCCACAGGGTCAGCCCGGCGAAGGTGACCAGCTGCAGCGTGGCCCGCGCGGGCAGCCGTCGTTCCTCGGCGACCCAGCGGCCCAGCAGGATCGCCGGCAGCGCCACGGCCGCCAGCCCGATCGCCTCGCCGACGAGCCACCGCTCGCCGAGCGTGACCAGCGCCGTGAGCCGCGGCATGACCAGCAGGTCCAGCCAGGCCAGCGCCGCGAGGGTCAGCGGCACGGGCAGCCGGACCAGGGTTGGCAGCGCGCCCCAGATCAGCGCCCAACCGAGCCACAGGTCGACGGGCGTGCCGAGCGCCGAACCGGTCACGGGGCTGAAGCGCCACCAGCCCGCCGCGCCGGCGACCACGTTGAGCGCGAGGATGCCGACGCCCGCCGCGACCGTCCCGATCAGCGCCGCCCCTCGTCTGCGCCGATCGGGACGGGCGTGCCACGCGGCCGCGAGCACGGCGGCGATGGGCACCAGCAGCGCGAGGTAGCGCGCGACCGTGAGGGCGGTCACGACCGGTCCGGCAGGCCGAGGGCGTCGAGCAGGTAACCCGCCGCGGCGTCGGTGAACAGCTCGTCGAGCGGCCCGAAGTACCAGGACGGGTCCAGCCGGCGGGTGAACGCGATGCGGAGGGTCACCTCGGTGGCGCCGTCGACGGCGTGCCAGCGCAGCGTCCCTTCGCGCCAGTGCAGCCAGCGTGCCGTGATGCTGCTGTCGCTCACCACCCGGAACCGGACGCTGTCCGGGGTGCGTTCCGCGACCTCGGTGACGAGCACGCCACCGGGGCCGTGGGCGTCGCCGTGGAAGTGGAACACCCACTGGTCGCCGGGGTCGATGCCGGCGCCCCCGACGTGCTGGGGAACCGGCATGCCGGTGAGTAGCCACGGCCGGGGTGCCGCGTCGAGCCGCGGGCCGGCCGCGACGCGCGCCACGATGTCGCCCGGCGCGGCGGCGACGACGTGCGTGGCGCTGACCTCGTGGTGCGGGTCCACCCGCCAGGAGGGCACCACGCCCTCCGCGCCGAGCAGCAGGGCGAGCGGGACGACCGCCAGGTGCAACCGACGGCGGGTGTAGGTGACGATCGCGGTGATGGCGTGCCCGACCGCGTAGACGAGCGGGGCGGCGAGCAGCACGCAGATGGCCCCCTCGTGCAGGAACACCGCGGCCATGAGCAGGGCGATCGTGATGCCCTTGAACGTCATGAGGTGCGGGCTGCCCCGCGACGGGCTCACCGCCACCGCGAGAGCGAGCAGGGTGGGCAGGCCGACGAACAGTATCGCGCTGTCGACCCGGCCGGTCGACACCGCGAGGACGAACGCGACCACGGACAGCGTGACCACCAGCCCCACCAGCACGTACGACCCTCGCGCGCCCGGCTCTTCCGTATCCATCCGACCTCCTCGAAGTTTGAGCAGTTGCTCAACTGTCAGCGTAGGTCCGTTTAAGCACTCGCTCAAGAGGCCGGTGTCATCTTCTTGAGCATCTGCTCAAGGGTGGTGCCGTACCCTGCTTCACGTGACGCAACCGCAGCCCGACAGCGGGCAGCCCACTCCCGAGACGCCATCGCCAGCCGGTGGCGGACTGCGCCTGCGGCTGGCCGGCATCGGCCTGTCGCTGCTCGGCTACGTCTTTGCGCTCGTCCTCGCGCTGACCGAGCTGCGGTCTGACGACAGCGGCTACACCGTGCTCGCGTACGCCGTCGTCGCCACCGCCGTGACCGTGGTCCTGCTGGTGCTCGGCGTCGTGCTCGTGATCCCCCAACGGACCCGCTCGTTCGGCACCGGCGTACTCATCGGCGCGGCCATCGGGGTGCTCTGCGGCGGCGGCATCTGCTTCGGCATCCTCGCCACGTTCTAGGCGCGCCGTGATACCGAACCTCGGCCACCTCGGGCCGCTGCCGATCAACACGCACGACGTCTTCGTCGGGCTGGGCGTGACCGTGGCCGCCGTGGTCTTCCTGCTGGAGGCGCGCCGGCGCAAGGTCTCCGACGAACGGGTCTGGATCGTGGTGGCCGGGGCGCTGGTCGGCGGGGCGCTGCTGGCCCGGCTGGGCACCTGGGCCCAGCACCTGGACCTGCGCGACAACGCCTCCCTTGTGGAGCATTGGCTCTACGGCAACCGCAGCATCCTGTCCGGACTCGTCGGGGCGTACGCCGGTGCGCTCGTGGCCAAGCGGCTCACGGGCTACCGCACGCCCACCGGCGACCTGTTCGCGCCGGCCGTGGCGCTGGGCATGGCCGTCGGCCGGGTCGGCTGCCTGCTGACCGAGCTGCCCGGCACGCCGACGAGCCTGCCGTGGGGCATCACCCTCTCGCCCGCCCAGGCGGAGGCGTTGCGCCCCGCGTACGGGGCCGCCGCCGTGGCGGGCGTGCCGATGCACCCCTCCTTCGCGTACGAGATCGTGTTTCAGCTTTTGATCTTTTTTGTGTTGTGGCGGCTGCGTGACCGGCTGGCCGCGCCGGGGGAGCTGTTCAAGCTGTACCTGGCCGGGTACGCGGCGTTCCGGTTCGCCGTGGAGTTCGTGCGCGGCAACGAGGTCGTGTTCGCCGGGCTGACCCGGCCGCAGCTGTTCCTGCTGGCCTGCGCGCCGCTGCTCGCCTGGCACCTGACCCGCCAGGCACGGCGGGGCGTCTACCGTGACGCGTGGCGGCGCGCTGACGACCGCCAGCCCGCGCCGGCCACGGAGGCAGCCTCGTGAGCGTCTACTACCCGCCGTCGAACCCCGCCGGGCCGCAGCGGCCGCCCAAGCCGCCCATCAAACCGGGCTGGGTGTTCGCCGGCATCGGGCTGGCCATGTTCGGCCACCTGCTGACGATCGTCCCCGCCATCCCGGTGCTCACGGCCTCCACGCCGGGCGGCGACGCCGTCGGCACCGCCGTCATCGTCATGCTCGTCGCCCAGGTCGTCGTCTTCCTCGGCTGCCTGGTGGCCGGCATCGTGCTGCTGGCCGGCGAACGGGTCTCGCGCGGGCTCGGCCTGGGCCTGCTCCTCGGCTGGGCGGTCGGCGTCCTCGTCGTGCCCGTCGTGGGCTTCGGGCTGTGCGTACAGGCGATCAGCAGTTACTGAGGAGGGCGAGATGACCACTGGCATGCCACTGCGCGGCGACCGGCTGCACCGCTACGTGGTCGCGTTCTGCCCGCACTGCCACGCCGACGACCCGGACCGCCCGCTCGCCGACGTGGTGCGGCTGTCCGGCTGGCTCGTCGAGCGCGACGGGCGGATCTGGTTGGAGCGCGGCTGCCGCACGCACGGGCTGGTCCGCACCCTCTACGACGAGTCGCCGGAGATCCTGCGCTACCTGGAGCAGTGGACCGCGCCGACCAAGGCGCACATCCCGGACGTACGCGGCAACTTCGACCCCGTCCCGTCGGCCTACCTGGCCGGCCTGCCCGAGATGCAGACCCAGCACACGTGCATCCTGCTGGCCGACGTCACGGCCGAATGCAACCTGCGCTGCCCCACCTGCTTCACCGACTCGTCGCCCGAACTGACCGGCGTCGCGCCGCTCGCCGACGTGCTCGCGTCGCTGGACACGCGGCTGTCGCGGGAGAACGGCCGCATCGACGTCCTCATGCTCTCCGGCGGCGAGCCCACCCTGTACCCGCACCTGGAGGAGCTGCTGGCCGAGGTGAGCAGCCGCAACGTCGTGCGGGTACTCATCAACACCAACGGCGTGAAGATCGCGCGCGA
>JAEZGP010000557.1 GCA_023437285.1 Actinomycetes bacterium
GGTGGAGCGCCTGCACGCCCGCGAGGGCCTCGACCGGGCCGGCGTCGACGTCCAGCGGGCCGTACGCGACGCCGACGGCCTGCGGTCCCTGCTCGACGCCGGCGTACAGCCGCACGAGGTGGCCCGCCACGCCGACCCGGACACGGTGCGGCGCCTGTTCGACCTGTCCGAGGCGCAGGCGCACGACCTGGCGACGTTGCTGGGCGACCCGCAGGTCCAGGCGATGCTGCACGACAGTTGGGGCAGCCCGCCGTACGACCCGCCGATCCTCGCCGAGTCGGTCCTGACCAGGCTGGGCGAGCACCCCGACCTGGTCCGGATGATGCTCGACGTCCCGGAGCTGCGCACCGCCCTGACCGAACGCCCGGTGACGTTGACCCACCTCGCCGACCACCAGCGGGCGATCGACACGCTGCGGGAGGTCGCCGACGACATCAGCCGGCGCGGCCCGGAGGCGGTCCTCGGCGACACGGAGCCGCTGCGCGACGTCGACCTGTCCGACGAGCAGCGGCGCGTCGTCGACGCGGCGCGGCCCGCGGAGGTCACCCAGCGGCAGTCCGGCTTCGACGAGCGGCGCCGCGACGACGCCACCTACCGCGCGCGGTACCTGGACTCGCTGTACGAGCAGGCGGCGCACGCCCAGGCGGAACTCACCGCCATGGCGGCCACGGTCGCCGGGGACGTCGGCGAGCCCGGCAGCCGTACGGAACCGAAGAACCGCCAACGGGCCGAGGATAAGATCGCGAAGTATGGCAACGACGCCTCACTCCTGACCGATCTTGCCGGCGCTAGGATCACCTATGACCGCCTGGACGACCTTTACCGGGGGCTGCAGCAGGTGATCAACCACCCAGGGGTGACCATCGTCAACATCGACGATCGGTTCACCAACCCCGCGATCACCGGCTACCGCGACATTCAGCTCAGTGTCCGGACCTCCAACGGGCACATCGGCGAGTTCCGGCTGCACCTGCGGGCGATCGACGAGGTGGCGCACTGGGAGCACGCCCTGTACGAGGTCAGTCGTGACATCAGGGCGCTCGGCGAGGGCCGGCACATGACGCCGGCCGAGGAGGCCCTCCGGCACGGCCTGAGGCAACGGGTACGCGCGCTGTTCTGGGAGGCGCTCCAGCCGGCGCTGCGTGAGGACCAACCATGACCGCGACCTTCCCCACCCCCATGTACGTCACGTACTACAAGCTGCCGGCCAAGGTCGTACGCGAGGCCGAAGGCCTGATGATGTACCGGTTCGACACGCGCACCGGCGGCTGGACGAAGGCGAACGACGCCGTCGACGAGGTCCTCTTCGCGACGGGAGGCGAGTCGGGCCAGGTCACGTTCGAGCAGTTCGTCCAACTGGTCGAGGCGGCCCGGGCCCGCTACCTGACGGGTGACGGGCCGGTCTTCGCGCTCTACGACACGATCCGGGCGATCGAGGACACGGCCGCCACGCAGCCACGGCCGCTCACGCCCACCGAGCAGGCCCTCGTCGCCGGTACGCGCCGGCGCACGTACGCGATGTTCGAGGCCGAACTGGCCCGCCAGGGTGACCCCGGAGCAGATCTTGAGGCCGCCCGGGAGGGTGGCTGGACCGGCGGCGGATCGCCCGGTGTACGCGCGGAGATCCTCGCCGAGGGTGAGCGCCTGCGCGCCGACCTCGCCGCCTGGGACGCGGCCGCAACCCGGGCCGAGAGCGCAACCCGGGGCGAGAGCGCCGATCAGGGCGAGAGCGTCGACCGCGCGGCCGTGACCGCGGCCCGCGACCGGCTGCGGCAGGTCCGGGCCCGCTACCGCGACTGGCTGCCGCGGGTGCCCGTGTCGCGGTGCCCCGACACGGGCGAACTCGTCGAGTGGCCGCTGGACAACGTCGACTTCGACGGCTGGTTCTGGGAATACCACAACCCGACCCGGGTCACCCCCACGCTGCCGGCCAGTTGGCGGGCCATGACCGGCGCGGTACGCCTGGCCGGCACCGTCGCGGCCGCGCCGTTCCTCGCCAAGCCAGGCCCCGAGGTGCCCTACGTGCTGCCCCGCATCCTCGACCAGCCCGACGCGCGGGCCGTACTCGCCCAGGTGCCCATCGGCGCGCACACCGGCTGGGCGATCACCTACCACGCGCCGCGACGCCTCGGCGTCGCGCTGGCCAACACGTGGGGCGCCAACAACTACCCCGTGTACGACGACGACGGCACGTGGCTGGGCTGGGACGAGGTGCCCGAGTGGCCGGCCGACAACGACTACGACCTGCACCCATGGGTACGCTCCGGCAAGCTGCTGTGGATCGCCCCCGACGACGCGACGATGACCCTGCGCCAGGGCGTCGACGGCTGCCCGTACCTCGACCTGCCCGGCCGGCACGAGTACGGCATCGTGGAGAACGGCGAGGTGCGCTACCCCCCGCTGCCGCCGGGCCTGTCGCCATCGCCATGGAACGGATGACCAATCGCCGTGGAACGGATGAGTACATGAGCCGCTTCCGGAGGGCCCCGGTCTTCGACGCGGTCGACGGCGACGGGCCGTACTTCTCGCCGGACCGGCGCCGGGTCCTCGACGGCACCGAACGTGCCCGCCTGATCGCGTACCTGACGGCCGCGCCGCTGGTGGTGCGGGCCCACGGGCTGGAGCCCGACCCGCTGGACCCGGCGGCCGGACGCGTCGTGCCGATCGGGTTCCAGACCGACGGGGTGTGGATCTGGCAGGAGGCGGCCGCCTACTACCTGCGTCGCTACGGCGTCGCGCCGGAGAATGACCTGGTCGCGCACATCGAGGCCACCGGTTACACGCCGCCCGCCGAACTGCCCGACGAGGTGCTCAACGCCGCCGCCGACGCCGCCCTCGACCCGCCCACGCCGCCGGCCCCGGACGTACGACGCGACCTGCGGTACTTCGCCAACGTGACGTCGGGCCGCCCGGCCGACAACCCTGGCGCGCTGCTGCGCCAGTGGCATCAGGCGTGGCACACCGGCGACACCGTACGCATCGACGAGATCTGCGACCCCGACCTCCGGTGGCGCCCCACGGGTGCGTTCGTCGCCAACGCGCGCAACGGCGAGCACGACTTCGTGGAGATCCCGCAGCGGCACGCGGCCCGCGTCCTGGACCGCT
The DNA here is from genome assembly GCA_023437285.1 of Actinomycetes bacterium. GTDB lineage: Bacteria > Actinomycetota > Actinomycetes > Mycobacteriales > Micromonosporaceae > Luedemannella. The sequence goes on from JAEZGP010000557.1 coordinate 3,106, forward strand.
GGTGGGCCGAGGAGCACACGGACGCCCCGGCCGACGTACGGTAGCGGCTGACCCGACGCCCGGACCGTACACGGTTATCAAATAGTGATCATCGTCATTTCCCGGTGGCCGGCGGCGCGGGCCACGCACTGATAGCGTCCCGTCCGTCCAATTCGAACGGGGAGGTTATTGTGCGTTTGGTTCGGTATATCGCGGCCGGTTTCGCGCTCGCCACGGTCGCCGCGACGGCGGCGTGCGGCGGCACCGACACGAAGGCGGCCTGCGACGCCATCCAGACCGAGATGAAGAACGTCACGTCGACGACCATGCAGCAGATCAGCGACCCGCAGGCGATGGCGAAGACCTACACCGACGGGGCCGCGAAGATCCGGGAAGCGGGCAAGAACGGCGGCGGTGACGTCGCGAGCGCCGCGAACGACATCGCGGCCGCGATGGAGAACCTGGGCAAGCACGTGGCCTCCGGCAGC
>JAEZGP010000515.1 GCA_023437285.1 Actinomycetes bacterium
GTCGCGGGACGCCTCCCGCGACGGGCCGGCCTTGTTGGTAATAACAACCGTTTTCATCTGGGTTGGTAACGGTGAGCAGCTGAAAGGCCGCCGACGGCAATCTCGGCCGCGCTGAGGCTCAGGCCGGTACGAGTTCGGCGATGAGCCGACGGACCCGATCGCGGATCTGGTCACGGATCGGTCGAACGGCGTCGAGCCCTTTGCCGGCGGGGTCTTCGAGCGCCCAGTCCTCGTACCGCCTGCCCGGCAGGACCGGGCAGGCGTCGCCACAGCCCATCGTGATGATGACGTCGCTGGCCTCCGCGGTTTCGTGGTCGAGGAGCGTCGGGGTGTTCGCGCTGATGTCGATGCCCACCTCGGCCATGGCGGCGACCGCGGCGGGATTGATCTCATCGGCCGGGGCGGAGCCGGCGGAGCGGACGTCGATGAGGTCACCGGCGAGATGACGCAGCCAGCCGGCGGCCATCTGGGAACGGCCGGCGTTGTGCACGCATACGAACAGGACCGCGACCTTTCCCGAGGGGCGGTCGTAGCTCACGGCGCGCACCCCGACGACGACGGGGCCGGGGCCTCGCCGCAGCAACCGCCGCCGCTGGCCTCGGCCGCGCCGAAGACGAGGTCGGAGGAGCACACCCCGGTCTCGGGCAACTCGAGCTGGACGTCGCGCGCCGCCGCCCAGTCGCCGGCCAGGGCGGCGACGACGGAGCGCACCTGCTCGTACCCCGTGGCGAGCAGGAAGGTCGGTGCCCGCCCGTAGGACTTCGCGCCGACGACGTAGAAGCCCGGCTCGGGGTGGGCAAGCTCGTCGACGCCGTGGGCGGGCACGGTGCCGCAGGAGTGGTCGTTCGGGTCGATCAAGGGGGCCAGGGCACGCGGCGCGCCGAGGACCGGGTCGAGGTCCAGCCGCAGCTCCTCGGCGAGGCGGAAGTCGGCACGCGCGCCGGTGGCGTTGACGATCACGTCGGCGTCCACTTTGCGACCGTCGGCGGAGACCAGCGCCTCGCTGGTGACCTCCTCGACGAGGAAGCCGGTGTGCACGGTGACGGCGCCGCTGTCCACGAGGGCCTTGACCCGGGTGCCGATCGCGCCGCGGGCGGGCAGGGCGTCGGCGTCGCCGCCCCCGTAGGCCCGCGACGGGCTGGCGGCGCGCACGATCCAGTGCACGCTCGTACCGGGGTGCTCCTGGGCCAGGTCGGCGAGGGTGAGCAGGGTGCCGAGGGCCGAGTGGCCCGCGCCGACCACGGCGACCCGCCGGCCCGCGAACCGCTCACGCAGACTTCCGAGCACGTCGGGCATGCCGTCGAAGACCCGCCCGGCCGAGCGGGCGTCCGCCTCACCCGGCGCGGGCAGCCCGTTGCCGCCCAACGGGTTGGCGCTGCGCCAGGTCCCGGAGGCGTCGATTACCGCGGCTGCCAACAGATGCGTACCGTCGGAAAGGCGCACCACGAACGGGGCCGCCTCGCGGCCGGCGGTGCGTACCCGGTCGATCCCCTGCCGGCCGATGGCCGTAACGCTCACCCCGAACCGTAGGTGGGGGGCGATCCGCGGGTGCGCGGCCAGCGGCGCCAGGTACCGCTCGATCAGCTCGCCGCCGGTGGGCAGCGCGTCCGGGTCCGGCGCCGACCAGCCGGTCGCCTCCAGCAGCGCCCGGGCGGCCGGGTCGGTGTTGAAGCGCCACGGCGAGAAGACGCGCACGTGGGCCCAGTCGCGCACCGAGGCGGCGACCCGCTCACCGGCTTCCACGACCATGAAGTCCATGCCTCGGCTCGCCAGCTGGGCCGCTGCGGCCATGCCCACCGGGCCTGCGCCAATGACCAGGACCGGAAGCGATCCACCCGCCATGATCTTCCCCCTCCGTACCGCGACTATTTAGAAGAATATGAAATCAGTACCCCCGAGCATGGCGTCTGTTTCGGCAACTGTCAAATCAATCGCGGCCGGCGATCGCGCTGCGCCGCTCCAGGAGCACCACGTCACGCCAGGCCCCGTGGTGGCGGCCCAGCGCCTCACGGGTCCCGACGACCCGGAAGCCGGCCCGCTCGTGCAACCGCAGGCTCGCCGCGTTCTCCGGGAAGATGCCGGACTGGATCGTCCAGATGCCCGCCGCCTCAGTGGACGCGATCAGCGCGGCCAGCAGGGCCGCCCCGACGCCCCGGCCCCGCGCGGCGGGATCGACGTAGACGGAGTGCTCGACCACCCCCGCGTAGACGGGCCGCGCGGACACCGCCGACACCGCCACCCAGCCCACGACCTGACCGTCGACGACCGCGACGTGGCGGTGCTCCGCCAGCCGGCCCGCGTCGAACGCCGGCCACGTCGGCGCGGTCGTCTCGAAACTCGCCTGCCCGCCATCCAGGCCGGCCTGATAGATGCGCAGGACCGCCTCGGCGTCCTCGGCGCGCATCGGGCGTACGGGCACCTTCGGGTGCGGGGACACGACGCCTCCACCGTCATCTTGATCACCGATGAGGTTACCGGCCCAGGTTGCAGGCTGTTTCGAGACCTGTCAACCTAAAGTCATGTCGAAGCACCTCGGCGTCCTGGACACGCTCGGCCAGCCCTGCTGTTCGCCGATCGCCGAGCAGGCCCTCGGTGCCGAGCACGCCCCCGACCTCGCGCGCATGTTCAAGGCGCTCGGTGACCCGATCCGCCTGCGCCTGCTCTCCCGCATCGCCTCCGCGGCCGCCGGCGAGATCTGCGTGTGCGATCTGAACGGCGGCGAGTTCGACGTGTCCGGGCCGACGATCTCCCACCACCTCAAGGTGCTCCGCGAGGCCGGCCTCATCACCGGCGAGCGGAGGGGCACCTGGGTCTACTACCGACCCGTACCCGCCAACCTCCAGCGGCTCGCCGCCCTGCTCGACACCGCCGCGCTGACCAGGGCCTAGCACGCCGCACCGGCAGGGCGCGGCGGTGGCGGGCCGCCCGCCGACCGCCGCGCCCTGCCGATCAGGTTCGGAACGGACCCGAGACGCAGTACGTGATGCCGCCCGTACCCTGCGATGCTCCCGACGTGCCGCGCTGGGACGAGAAGTAGAGCCGGTTGCCCGCCGGAGTGAATGCCGGGCCGGTGATCTCCGACCCGCTCTGGCCGGTGATCCGCAGGAACACCGAGATCTTGTCGTCCGGCGTGATCAGGCAGATCTCCATGTTGCCGCCGTCCTCGGCGATGTACAGGTCCCCGAAGGTGGAGCCGGTGATGTTGTCCACGCCGGTCAGCGGCGCCGTGCCCGGGCTCACCAGGTTGTCGTCGTACGCCAACTCGTACGTGTTGGTGAGCAGGTTGAGCTGCCACACCCGGTTGTCGCCCTTGGTGGTGAACCAGACGGTGTCGTTGGCGTAGTGGCAGCCCTCGCCGCCGTTGAACGCCTTGGCCCCCGACACCTGGTTGCGCGTCACCGTGGGCGAACCGTCGGGGTCGGGCACGTTGGCCCAGCTGAACGAGCCGGACGTACCGGTGCCGGCCACCAACACCTGCAGCGTCCCCGACGATAGGTCGCCCCACGTCGCCGGTACGAAGCGGTAGAACTTGCCGTCCGTCTCGTCCTCGGTCAGGTAGATCACCCGCCGGACCGGGTCGGCGGCGGCCGCCTCGTGCTTGAACCGGCCCATTGCCGGCCGGGCCACGGCGGTGCCGCCGAGCGGGTAGGTCTCCCAGACCCGGCCCAGGCTGACCTCCTCGCAGGACAGCCAGGTGTTCCAGGGGGTCCTGCCGCCGGCGCAGTTGCTGTTCGTGCCGGACAGGATGCGCGAGGCGCCGACAACGGCGCCGCTGGAGTTGAACAGGATCCGCGACGCGCCGCCGCCGGCGGAGGCGCTGGTTTCGGAGTTGGAGACGTAGATCCAGCCGGTGCCGTTGGGGAACACGGCGCCGCCGTCCGGGGCGTTGTGCCACCGGTACGACGTGCCGGGCACGGTCTGGCCGGAACGGGCGACGATCTGGCTGGTGAAGCCGGCGGGCAACTGGATGCCGTTGGCGTCGGCCGCGAGCAGCGGCCCGTACGGGCCGGTGGCGTTCTGGGCGGGGGCGGCGTAGGCGGCCGGCCACGCGGTGAACGGGAGTGCCATCACGCCCATCCCGAGTACGGTGGCGCGCAGCATGTTGCGTCGGTCCATGAAAACCTCCTCGCCACGAATGGTCGGCGAGGGGGTCTACGGGAGGCTGGCGGCGAGTCGTCCGGGACGTGAACTCCGCGAGCCGGTCCGGTGCCGCGTCAGCCCGTCTGCCGGGACCTCTTGAACTCGGCCCAGAAGTCGGCGACGCTCCGGTCGAAGCGGGCACGCAGGTCGGCCAGCGCCTGTGCGTCGATTGTGGACGCCAGCGCCTTGTCCTGGTATTCGGCCGGGATCGCCGCGCGTACCCGGTCGAGGTAGTCCGCGCCCTGCAGGATCACCGTCACGACAGGTGGTTGGCCCCAGGTGGCGACCAGGGGCCCGGAGGTCTTCACGGCGTAGTCGTACGGCCGGCCGTTGTCGGAGACGGCGCACTGGTGGTTGGCGTAGACCTTGCGCAGGTCCTTGGCGACCTTGGCGTCGGCGGGCTCGAAGCCGAGCACCTCGACGGCGCAGAACACCTGGGTGTTGCCGTAGACGTCGCCGTGGCCGTGGTTGGCGTGGTCGGCCGGCGTGGCCTGCTCGAGCGACGTGGTCAGCTGGGTGACGACGGCGGCCCGCAGCTGCTCGGGTGTCGAGTCCGACCCGCTGGCGAAGGACCGTACGAGAACGAACGCCAGGGCCGCGGTGACGACGATGGCCACCAGCGTGACGACCTCGCGGGCCCGGCTGCGGCGGTGTGGCGTCGCCTCGACATCCATCGTCATGGCTGGATACTCGCACAGCCGCCAGCGCCGGCCAACACCTGAATGTGGCCGTGGGGGCCCGGGCACAGTGCCCGGACCCCCACAGGGTGCTCCGTCAATCAGGTGGCGGAGCAGGTGAGCGTGGGCGTGCCGTTGGTGCCGCTGTAACTTGCGTTGAAACCGAACGTCGTGTTCTGGCCGGCGCTGAGCCGACCGTTGTAACTGACGTTGGTGGCGGTCACCGCCGATCCGCTGGATGTCACCGTGGCGTTCCACGCCTGCGAGATCGTCTGGCCGTTGGGCCACGTCCACCTCACGGTCCAGCCGCTGATCGCGGCGTTTCCGGCGGTGACGGTGACGTTGGCGCCGAAGCCGTTGCTCCACTCGCTGGTCTTGGTGTACGTGGCGGAGCAGCCGCCCGTGACGGGGCCACTGCTGGTGACCGGCGCCCGGCTGGTCACCGGAGCCTGGCTGGTGCCCGGCAGCCGGGTGGTGACGGGGGCGCGGGTGGTCACCGGAGGCTGGCTGGTCACCGTGTTGCCGCCACCGAAGATCACGTCGCTGCACAGGAAGTACGGCTGGTCGAGGTGGCTGGCCTGCCAGATCGTGTAGACGACGTGGCGGCCGGTGCGGTTACCCGCGTTGACCTGAGCCTGGTAGAGGCCCGTGGTCGGGTAGGCACCCGTCCGCTGGATCAGCTCCAGGCTGCCCCACGTGAGCGGTTGGGTCGTCGGGTCGAAGCCCTGCTTGGTGATGTAGATCAGCAGGTAGTCGGCGCCGTGCTTGGCGCTGTCGGTCAGCGTGAGCGTGAAGTTGTTCGGGATCGACTTCGCGGTCCACGCGCCGACGGCGTCGAGCGAGGCGTAGAGCCCGTTCTGGGTGCGGCCGCCGCTGCACAGCTGGCCGTCGGGGATGTTCGCCTGGAAGTTACCGCCCAGGTTCTCCTTGAACAGGCCGTTCCAGTTCCACATGGTCTGGGGGTTGGCCTGGAACGCCTGCCAGCACATCGGGTCGGCCGTGGCCATCTGGGGGTTCAGATGGTCGGAGCCCCACCGCTCCCAACAGCCGTAGTTGCGCGTCGGCGGGTCAGTGACGGACCCGTGCGCGGCGGCCGGGCCGGGCTTGCTGATGAGCACGAGCGCGAACGCGGCGACCAGGACGGCGACCGTCGCGATCATGAGCCGGGTGGCTCTTGAAGCGATTGACATTGATTTTCTCCAGCGGAGTGGTGGATGATCGAAATCGCCTGGCGCCCGAACAGACCCGGGACGTCGAAGCCACGCGAGATCGACAAAGGTCAGAACGCGATGGCACGTCACGCGCCATGCGTCGCCGTACGGCTCCCACGGAGATTGTAACGATTACAAAGACTTTTGTGAATATCTATATATTTGGTAGTCGTACGAACACGGACAGCACGACGGCGCCGCCGGGTGCGGCGGCGCCGTCGCGGATGCGCACCGATCAGGCGAAGTGGAACAGCGGCGGGAAGACGAGCACGACGATCCACGTCCAGACCGCGTACGCCGGCAGGTAGTTGGTCTGCCAGCGTTCGAGCGCCGCGAACGGCGCGCGCCGCCGGACGAACCCGAACAGCAGCCAGGCCGACCAGGCGAGATTGACCAGCAGGATGACGTTCTCGCCCAGGGCCGCCATCTTGTTGGGGGTGGTGCCGAACTCGGTGATCCGGCCGGTGATCTCCAGCAGTACCAGCATGTCGACGAGCAGCGCGCTGACCACGAGGCCAAGCTGCAACGTGTCGAACACGCCCGGCGGGGCGAGCGGGTCGCGCGCCGAGATCGAGTACAGCAGCAGGCCCAGCACGACGACGAGCAGCAGGTTGAACAGGATCAGCACGTCGCGCTCGACGTTGAGGGCGCCGCTGGTGACGCCGAAGGCGACCAGCAGGGCGAGCAGCACCGCGGCGAACAGGGGCGTGAACAGCCGGGCGAGCACGGGGGCGATGTTCTCGATGACGCCCTGCTTGGCCTCGACGAGCCAGCCGGCCACCACCACCGCAGCCATGGCGCCGCAGGGCAACAGCCACTCAGAGATGAAGGTTCCGGTATCGAGCCCCATCGCCTCGAAGGTGCCGACCAGCAGGCCCGTCAGCACGCCGCCGCCCAGGGCGATGAGGACGTAGTAGATGGCCCATTCGCCGGTGAACCGGATGAAGTCCATGCGCCTGCGTGACGCGCGCGGGTCGTCGGCGACGTAGGCCAGGCCGACCACGAGCCACAGCGCGATGGGCAGGTGCAGGGCGGTCAGGACGATCGACTGCGAGTCGGCGTCGAGCCGGTAGACGTTCGCCCCGACCACGCCGAGCGCGAACAACGCGGCGATGACCGCGACGAGCGCCGGGCTCGCCCGGCGCCGCCAGGCCAGGAAGCCGGCCAGCCACGGCAACACCAACAGCGCGCCGTTGCGCGCGTAGAAGACGACATCGTCCTCAACGGACAGGCCGAACAGCGCCGGCACCTTGATCGAGATCGCGGCACCCGCCGCGCACACGACCATCGCGAGAAGGTCGCTTCGGGACCTCCCGCCGGTCGCCGGATCGTCGCCGCCGCCGGTCAGCACCAACTGCTTCCACAGCCGCTCCGAATGCTCCCGGGCGAACTCGCGGGACAGCTCGTCCAGGCTGCCCATGCGCTTGACCGCGACGAGGAACGCCTCGTCCGGACGCAGGCCCATGCCGACGAGTTCGTCGACCGATCCCCGCAGGTGATCCTCCAGCTCCTCCACATCGGAGGGCTGCATCACCCCGCGGCGGCGCACGTACTCCCGCCACTGCGCGAACTGGGTGGCCAGTTCGTCCACCTCATCTGGTGCCGTCATGCCCGTCCCTCCAACGGAATGGCTATCAACGGCCGCGGGTCGCCCGGAGTTGGCCAGATCTCCTTGAGCGCGTCCACGACGGTGTCCCATTGACGGCGCTGTTCGGCCAGCTCCGCCAGGCCCTGGCTGGTTATGCGGTAGTACTTGCGGCGCCGCTCGCCGGTGACCGACTGCCAGCTCGACTCCACGAAGCCGAGCCGCTCAAGCCGGTGCAGCAGCGGGTAGAGCAGGCCCTCGGTCCAGTCCAGCTCGCCGCCGGAAAGGTCGTGGATGCGCCGGAGGATGGCGTAGCCGTAGCTGTCGCCCTCCGCCAGGATGCCCAACACCATGGGCGTCGCCGAGGCGGCCACGAGGTCCTTGGTGACCCGCACGGTTCCCCCAATACCTAAAGCTGAAATGCATAGTAGTTCTAGGTATCTCACCACACAAGGCACGCTCGGTAGCCGGCCCAGCGCAATCGGTTTCGGACAACTATCGGAAAGTATCGGTACTTTCGGCAGAAACGATTCCTTCGAAAGTTCGAATAGTTTCCATGCTCCCGCAGGTCACCGGGCCGACAGACGTTCGTCGCCGCCCGCACGGTCGCCGATCTTCGGAAATCCTCCGTTGACAGCGGCGAAGCAGCGATCAAAAGCTATGGCCACTTTCGCGGCTGTCACGCCGGCGTGCGACCCCGCCGGACCACCACCCCGCCCGACAGCCGCGGCTGCTTCGAAGGAGGAAGCACCCATGACCGACGTCCCCGTCCCCCAGTCGAGCGGCAGACGCCGCCGGCTCAGAATGCTGATCGCCGGGGTCAGCGCCGCGGCGTTGGCCGTGACCGGCACGGTCCTCGCGACCAACGCCTACGCCGACGACGACCGCACCATCACCGCGAACGAGACCGGATACCACAACGGGTACTTCTTCTCGTACTGGAAGGACTCCGGCAACGTCACCATGCGACTTGGTGCCGGCGGCAACTACAGCTACCAGTGGAGCAACATCAACAACCACGTGGGTGGCAAGGG
>JAEZGP010000631.1 GCA_023437285.1 Actinomycetes bacterium
CCGCCTGCCGCAGCCGTGGTTGCCTGCCGGCCTGCGCCTGCTGCCCCACGAGGGGGCCGGCGAGGTGCAGACGCCGGTCGGCGGCCCCGGGGCCGCGCGGCTGCGCGTCGGCGACCGGGTGTGGTTCCGGCACGCCAAGGCCGGCGAGGTGTGCGAGCATCTCGACGTGCTGCGGCTGGTCCGCGACGACGTCATCGAGGACGCCGCGCTCACCTATCGGGGAGAGCGCGCCCCCGCGTTCCTTTAACCGGCCGGTTGGGAGTCGACGTGGCGGTGCAGATAGTCGCGGATGAGGCTCTTGGCCTCGACGAGCACCAGCTCGTCGCCCTCGGGATCGCGCCGGAAGGCGTACTTGATGAGCCCGTCGGCGATCTCGACCGCGATCGCGAGGCTGAACCGCAGCTGCGGCTCCTCGCGCAGGCCGAAGTGCTCGACCAGCAGGCTGCCCAGCCGCTCGACGATGACGACGTTGTTGTCGCGCTCCTCGTCGAGCAGGTGGACGTCGACGACATCGCCGAAGTGCAGGGTCCGGAAGCCCGGCACGTGCCGGTGCATCGCGATGTACTCGTCGATCGCGGCGTCGACGGCGTCCCACCAGTTGTGCAACTGGCCGTCGGTGATCCGCTTCGACAGCCGGTCCAGGTACGCGTCGAGATTACGCAGCGTGAGCGCCTGGACGATCGCGCGTTTGTCCGGAAAGAACTGGTAGACCGAGCCGATCGCCACCCCCGCGCGCTCGGCGAGGAGAGTCGTCGTCAGGCCGTCGTAGCCGACCTGATCGACAAGCTCGGCGCAGGCATCGAGCATCCGGTGCACCCGCGCGAGGCTTCGGCCCTGCACAGGCATCCGGCGCAGCGGACCCGCCGGCGCCGCGCTGGTCTGCATCACCACCGGCGTGACCTCCTCATCATCCGTTTCGGGCACACCATCGCCCCCGTCCGTCAGCGGCATCAATCATGCCCCATCTGAGGTCACAGCTTTCCGCAGGTAGGGCGAGTTGTAGTGACATTGTTGCGGAGAGTCACGAGATCTTTCGCGGCGACCCGCGACGTGCGAGAGGAAATCACATCCCATGAGCGCACCAACGGTGACAACCTGGCGTAACTGGGCCGGCAACGAGAGCGCCGACGCCGTCGCGGTCGAGCGTCCCGCCAGTACGGCGGACGTGGCCGCGGCGGTCGTCGGGGCGGCCGCCGCCGGGCGGACCGTCAAGGCGGTCGGGTCGGGCCACTCGTTCACCCCCGCGGCCGCCACCTCGGGCGTACGGCTGGAACTGGACCGGCTGACCGGCATCGTGTCCGCCGACGCGGGTACGGGCCTGGTGACGGTCCGGGCCGGCACCACGCTCCGGCAGCTCAACGCCGCCCTGGCCGGGTTCGGGCTGGCCGTGCCCAACCTCGGCGACATCGACGCGCAGACGATCTCCGGCGCGCTGGCCACGGGTACGCACGGCACCGGCGCGGCGTACGGCTGCCTGTCCACGTTCGTCGAGGCTCTGGAGCTGGTGACCGCCGACGGGACCGTCCTGCGCTGCTCGGCGACCGAGAACCCCGACGTGTTCGCCGCGGCGCGCGTCGGCGTGGGTGCCGTCGGCGTCGTCACCGAGGTCACGCTGCGCTGCGTGCCGGCGTTCACGCTGCGGGCCAAGGAACGCCCCACCCCGCTCGACGACGTGCTGTCCGGGCTCGACGAGTGGGTCGGCGCCAACGACCACTTCGAGTTCTACTGGTTCCCGTACACCGAGCGCACCCAGACCAAGGTCAACAACGTGGTACCGGTGTCGGACGCCCCGCTGCCCGGGTGGCGCCGCTGGCTCGACGACGACCTGCTCGCCAACCGGGTCTTCGAGGGCGTGTGCCGGCTCGGCCGGGCCCTCCCCGCCACCATCCCCACCATCAACGCGGTGTCCGCGCGGGCCCTCACCGCCCGCGAGTACACGGCGTCCTCGCACGAGGTCTTCGTGACCGCCCGCCGGGTCCGCTTCGTGGAGATGGAGTACGGGATACCGCGCGCCGCCCTGCCGGCCGCCTTCGCCGGGCTGCGCCGAGTGATCGACACGTTGCCGTACCGGATCGTCTTCCCGGTGGAGGTCCGGTTCACGGCCGCCGACGACATCTGGCTGTCGCACGGGTACGGCCGCGACAACGCGTACCTGGCCATCCACCAGTACGTCGGCATGCCGTACGAGGAGTACTTCCGGGGATTCGAGCAGGTGTGCGCGCCGCTGGGCGGCCGGCCCCACTGGGGCAAGATGCACTTCCGCGACGCCGCCTCGCTGCGCGGCGCGTACCCGAAATTCGACGACTTCCTGGCGGTACGCGACCGGCTGGACCCGGGGCGCCTCTTCGCCAACGCCTACACCGCGCAGGTGTTCGGCGACTAGGCCAATGTTTGCCGCGCGACAACCATGGGCACCTCTGAATCAGCGCGAAGTTGGCGCCCGATAAGGGGCGCCGGCCACGACGAGGAGGTCGCGATGTCGCTCGGTGACAAGATTCAGAACGAGGCCGAAGAGCTCAAGGGCAAGGTCAAGGAGTGGGTCGGCGACAAGACCGACAACCACAGCCTGCAGGCTGAGGGCGTTGCCGACCAGGCCAAGGCGAACGCCAAGCAGGCCGGCGAGCACGTCAAGGACGCCGCGCACGACGTCCGGGACACGTTCACCTCGGCGGACTACGACTCGGCCCGCCGGTCGGAGTACCCGACGCGCTAGCGATGGACGAAAGGGCGGCGGCACCGGTGCGGTCCGCCGCCCTTCGCCATGTCCACCCGCACCTGCGCGGTCGCGTGACCGCCGCTTGCGGGCCGCTTGATCAGCGTTGGCGGTCGCTCGACCGGCGCTGCGGGCCGCTTGATCAGCGTTAGCGAGCGAAATCGGCGCTTGCGGGTCGCTTGATCGGCGTTAGCGAGCGTAATCGGCGCTTGTGCGCCGCTTGATCGGCGTTTCCGCCGCGTAACCGGCGCTTGTGCGCCGCTTGATCAGCGTTTCGGGTCAGGATGCGTGGCTGGGCTGCATCCCGGTACCGCAGACGGCGATCAACGTGCACACCGCTTCACATCTGCACCGACACCGGTGACCTTGAACGGGATCAGCGCGCAGAACAAGCTCGAGGCACGCGGCCGGCCGAGCGGCATGGCGCACTCGCCCGCAGAGCGGCGTCAGTGCACGCGCCGGCCGGAGCGGCGTGGGTGCATTCCCCTGCAGGGTGGCGTCCCGTTTGATCGGCGTTAGCGAGCGTAATCGGCGCTTGTGCGCCGCTTGAGCGACGTTTCGGGTCAGGATGCGTGGCTGGGCTACATCCCGGTACCGCAGACGGCGATCAACGTGCACACCGCTTCACATCTGCACCGACACCGGTGACCTTGAACGAGATCAGCGCGCAGAACAAACTCGAGGCACGCGCCGGCCGGAGCGGCGTCGATTCACTCGCCCGCAAAGCGGCGTGGGTGCGCTCGCCCGCAGGGTGGCGTCAGTGCACCCAACGGCGGCCTACACGTGGACGCCCGCTCCCCAGGAGTGGGTGCGCTCGCCCGCAGGGTGGCGTTGGTGCGTCGCCGGCCGGGGGTGGCGTTCCCGGGGTTCACTCGCCGGCCGGAGTGGCCTTCCTGGCCGCCACCTTCTTGGGCGCGGCCTTCTTGGCCGGCGCCTTCTTCGCCGCCGACTTCGCAGTCGACTTCGCAGTCGCCGACTTCGCCGCCGACTTGGCCGCCGTCGACTTCGCGGCCGTCGACTTGGTCGCCGTCGACTTCGCGGCCGTCGACTTGGTCGCCGTGCCGGTCGCCTTCGCCGCAGTCTTCTTTGGGGCGGCTTTCTTCGCCGTCTTCTTCGTCGACGGGTTGGCGCGCTTGTCGGCGAGCATCTCGCTCGCCTGCTCGACGGTCATCGCCTCGACGGTCTGGCCACGGCGCAGGGACGCGTTGGTCTCCCCGTCGGTGACGTACGGGCCGAAGCGGCCGTCCTTGATGACCAGCGGCTTCTCGGTCAGCGGGTCGTTGCCCAGTTCGCGCAGCGGCGCGGCGGCCGCTCGGCGCTGGCGGGTCTTCGGGGCCGCGAGCAGGGCCAATGCCTCGTCGCGGGTGATGGTGAACATCTGCTCCTCGGTCTCCAGCGACCGGAAGTCGTCACCGCGCTTGATGTACGGGCCGTACCGTCCGGCGGCGGCCACGATCTCCTGACCGGAGTCGTCGGCGCCCACCACCCGGGGCAGGGTCAGCAGCCGCAGCGCGTCGGCGAGCGTCACGGTGTCCGGCGACTGGGTCTTGAGCAGGGAGGAGTTGCGCTCCCCGGACGACACGTACGGGCCGTACCGGCCGGACTTCACGACGATCGGCTCCCCGGTGTCGGGGTGCTCGCCGAGCTTGCGTTCGCCGCCGCCGCCGAGCAGCAGTTCCTCGACCTTCTCGGGGGTCAGCTCGTCGGGGGCGATGCCGTCGGGCAGCGAGACGCGGTCGCCGCCGCTCTCCGCCGCCGTGTCCTCGCCGGGCAGCGTCCGCTGGACGTACGGGCCGTACCGTCCGACGCGGACGACCACGTCGCGGCCGGCGTCGTCGCGGAACAGCGGGATGGAGTTCACTTCGCGCGCGTCGATGTCGCCGAGGTTCTCGGTGACCATCTTCTTGAGGCCGCCGCCCTGGGCGATCAGCCCCATCGTGGACCGGTCGTCGCCGAAGTAGAACGCGCGCAGGAAGTCCAGCGCGGCCGCGTCGCCGCCGGCGATCTCGTCGAGTTCGTTCTCCATGGCGGCGGTGAAGTCGTAGTCGACCAGGCGCGGGAAGTGCCGTTCGAGCAGGTTGGACACGGCGAACGCGAGGAACGACGGGATGAGCGCCTGCCCGCGCTTGAACACATACCCGCGGTCCTGGATCGTCCCCATGATCGAGGCGTACGTGGAGGGACGGCCGATGCCCAGCTCCTCCAGCGCCTTGACCAGGGAAGCCTCCGTGTACCGGGCGGGCGGCTGGGTGGTGTGCCCGACGGGTTCCAGGGAGTCGGCGGTCAGCGGCTGGTCCTTGGCCAGGACGGGCAGCCGGCGTTCGGCGTCCTCCGCCTCGGCGGCCTCGTCATCGGAGGACTCGACGTACGCCTTGAGGAAACCGGGGTCGGTGATGGTCTTGCCGGTGGCGCCGAAGTCGCACTCCTCGCCGCCGGCCGTGACCGCGCGGACGCGCACGGACACCGAGAAGCCGACCGCGTCGGTCATCTGCGAGGCGATGGTGCGCCGCCAGATCAGCTCGTAGAGGCGCACCTCCTCAGTGGACAGCTGGTTGGCGACCTCGCCGGGCGTACGGAAGGTGTCGCCCGCGGGGCGGATCGCCTCGTGCGCCTCCTGCGCGTTCTTCACCTTGCCGGTGTAGCGGCGCGGCTGCGGCGGCACGAACCGGTCGCCGAACAGCTCGGCGATCTGGCTGCGGGCCGCGGCGAGGGCGGTCTCGGACAGGTTCACCGAGTCGGTACGCATATAGGTGATGAAGCCGTTCTCGTACAGCCGCTGCGCGATGCGCATGGTCTGCGCGGAGGAGAAGCGCAGCTTGCGGGCCGCCTCCTGTTGCAGCGTGGAGGTGATGAACGGCGCGTACGGCTTGCGCCGGTACGGCTTCTCCTCGACCCGGGTGACCTTGAACGGGCGGCCGTCGAGCCGGGCGGCGAGCCCCCGGGCGGCGCCCTCGTCGAGGTGCGTCACGCCGGAGTTCGGCGCGATCTGGCCGGTGGTGGGCACGAAGTCGCGGCCGGTGGCGATGCGGTCGCCGTCGAGAGCGATGAGGGTGGCGTTGAACGTACGGGGGCCGTCGCCGGCGTGGGCGACGGCGAGCACCGCCTGGATGTCCCAGTATTCGGCCGACCGGAACGCCATGCGCTGGCGTTCACGTTCGACGACGATGCGGGTCGCCACGGACTGCACCCGGCCCGCCGAGAGCTTCGGCATGACCTTCTTCCAGAGCACGGGCGAGACCTCGTACCCGTAGAGCCGGTCGAGGATGCGGCGGGCCTCCTGGGCGTCGACGAGGGCCTGGTCGATGGCGCGCGGGTTGGCGACGGCCTGCTGGATCGCCGACTTGGTGATCTCGTGGAAGACCATCCGCTTGATCGGGATCTTGGGCTTGAGGGTCTCCAGGAGGTGCCAGGCGATGGCCTCGCCCTCGCGGTCCTCGTCCGTGGCGAGCAGCAGCTCGTCGGCCTCCTTGGTCAGCGCCTTGAGCTTGGCGACCTGCTTGGAGCGGTCGGGGCTGACGACGTAGAGGGCGTGGAAGTTGTTGTCGACGTCCACGCCGAGGCGCGCCCACGGCTCGCCCTTGTAGCGGGCCGGCACGTCGGCGGCGTTACGGGGCAGGTCACGCACGTGGCCGTAGCTCGCCTCCACGACGTATCCCGGGCCCAGGTAGCCCGAGATCGTCTTCGCCTTGGCGGGCGATTCGACGATCACGAGGCGCGTGCCCGACGTGGGCTGCGCGTTCTGCTGCGCTTTCGGCACCCGTACTCCCTCGGGTCTTGCTACGTCGACCCCTACCCCCACGGTGGGTATTGACGTCCTGACGGTTGTCAAACGCTACACGTACGGTCAAGCGTGACGACCGCCACGCGCCGTTCCTGGGGGTCTAACTGCCACGTTAAGGGCATTAAAGGTCATCTGGACTATCCACCCCAGCCGCTCGCCGTATTGAGGCTAGCTCGGCCAGAGCCCGTCCGGGGACGGGCGGGGCGGATCGCCGATCATCTCGGCCAGCCGGGCGACCTTCCGGCGGCCGGAAATCCGGTAGGCCGGGCCGCCAGGACGCCCCTTGACCAGGGCGGCACCCAGGCCGACCGCGCTCAGGGCCCGCCCGACCACCGGCCAGGTCGCGTCGTCGTCGGCGCCGACCTCCAGGGCGTACACCCCGGGGTTCTCCAACCGCCCACTCGCGGTGACCCACAGACGCAGCGCGCGCCCGTCGAGGTGGAGCCGGCGCGGTGGGGACTTGCTGCCGTCGGCGGCCAGCCAGGTCCGCGCCAGCGGAATCAAGATCTTCGTGTACGCGGTACGCACCTCGAACCGCTCGACGGGAGGTTCGGTGTCCTGTGTTTGCGGGTCATCGGCCATCGCCTCGGCGGCCTTGCGGCGCGGCTTGGCGGTCTCCTCCGGCTCGGGCGGCGTGCCGTCGTCGGCCGACTCGGCGACCGCGACCACGCTCAGCTCCTTGTGCTGGACCGGGGCGAGCGTCGAGACCACCGTCGCGGCGAGGTCGCGGCGGGCACACTCGCGCACGAGGACGGCCGCGCGCCACGGGTCATCCACCGTGATCGCTACCCGGGCCGTGCCGCCCATCCGGACCACCTGGCCGCCCCCCGCGAGCAGCCCGACCAGGTCCGCCGGCTCGGGCCGGCGGGCCTCCACACCAAACAGCGACAGCTGTCGGATCAACGACATTCCGGGATCTCGTCGAAGGCCTTCGATAATTCCGGTGAGGTGATCGCGCTCGTGTCGAGCCGGCTGGACGCGTACTCCTGGTTGAGGGTCGTGATGATGGCCACCACGCCGTCGTAGAAATCCTGGTCGTCCTTTGTCGACAGCTTCTGGATGTCGGCCTTCGCGTGCCCGTACGCGTCGCGCACCGCGGCGAGCGACGCGATGAACCGCTGGGAGATCACCTCGCCCTGGTCGACGTCCGGCTCGCCCGCGTCCTCGATCGCCTTGCGGGCCTTCTCGCTCGCGTCGCTCGCGCCGCCGAGGAGGGCGACCAGGTTCTTCTGCGTCGCCGCCGGCGTCTTGGCGCTCGCCATCTGCTTCTGCGCCTTCGCGTTGAGGTCGGCGATCTGCGCGCGCCACGGGGTGAGGGCGGCGCAGACGGAAGTCGCCCACTCCTTGGGCTCGACCGCACAACCCGCCAGGAGGAGCACCGCGAGGGCGAGCGGCATCAGACGCCGGGTCCGGACCATGCGGGGAGCTTATGACCTTCTCTGCGTGTTGGGGAGTTGCCATCGCACAGTTGTCCACCCGGTCGGCGCGACGCTACCGTGTGCCTCGTTTGGGCTGCCCACACCAGCGAGGGACCAATGACCGCGAAACGCCAGTTTCTTCGCGTCGCCGCCGTCGCCCTAGCGGTCGTGACAGGCCTGGGCGCCGTCGTCGTCAGCGCCGCCCCCGCGTGGGCCATCAGCCCCCGCATCGATGCCAGCACGCAGGTCCCGTCGCAGATCGTCGCGGGCGGCGAGGGCCGCGAGGTCCAGACCCGCATCCGCAACGAGACCCGCCGACTGATGTATCTCGACGTGCGCCGCGCACTCTATATCCAACTGCGGGGCGTCCAACCCCAGCACGTACGTGTCTCGATCAACGGCGGCGGCGCGCGCGCTGCCGAGGCCCTCGGCAACGGCACGCGGCGGATCCCAATCGACCAGAACGGCAAGACGCTGCGGCCGCGCGGCGCCGACCAGGACGAACTGTCGCTCGGCCTCACCCTGCGGTTCACGTCGGACGCCCCCGCCGGCCGGGCGACCGTACGCCTCGGCGTCACCGCCGCCGGCTTCAACGACCCCACGTTCTCCCGTGCCCGCACGCTCACCGTG
>JAEZGP010000676.1 GCA_023437285.1 Actinomycetes bacterium
ACCCGCTCCGGACCGGCCCCCGGCTCCGAACCGGCCCCCGGCTCGGGACGCGACCCCGGCTCCGGCTGGGACCCCGGCCCGGGACGCGACCCCGCATCAGGATGCGACCCCGAATCAGGATGCGACCCCGAATCAGGTTCCGGAACCGGTCCGGGCTTCGGATCGTGCGCCGCCACCGCCGCCTCGCTGATCGCCGACCGCCCGATCGCCGGCCGGCGGGTCGGCAGTTCGGGCAGGGCCGCCTTCGGCGGCGGTACGGACAGCGCCGCGCGGACCGGGATGCCCGTCACGACCGTCGTCGGCTTGCCGTTGGACGGGCCCGCCTCGATGGCGTCCGCCTCGGCCGCGGAGAACCAGGCGAACGAGCCGCCCGGCTCGATCGCCGCCGGCTCGGGGAGCACCACGGCGGGCACGAACTGGGTGGTCGAGCGGCGCCGCGCGGGCACCCGGGCGGCAGCCGCGGCGCTGGCCAGCAACCGCACCGGCACCGACACGGTCGCGGTGACGCCGGAACCGGGCGTCGGATCGAGCCGGACGGTCAGGCCGTGCCGGCGGGCCAGCCGGCCGACCACCACGAGACCGAGCATGCGGGTCGGGGCGAGGTCGAGGCGCTCGCGCTCCAGCAGGCGCTGGTTCTCCTCGGCGAGCTTGGCGTTCGTCATGCCGAGGCCGTGGTCGATGATCGAGATCCGGCACTCCTCGGCCAGCTCGGCCCGGATGCGCACGAGCACCCCCGGCGGGGAGAAGTTCGCGGCGTTCTCCAGCAGTTCGGCCAGCAGCAGCCGCAGGTCGCTGGCGAGTCCCACGGAGACGGCGACGTCGGCGATCTCGCCGACCTCCACCGCCCGGTAACCCTCGATCTCGTCGAGCGCCTTGTGGATCACGTCGACGAGCAGGGTGGGCGAGGTGGACACGGCGGCGTCGATGGTGCCGGAGACGACGAGCAGGCTGTCGGCGCTGCGGCGCAGGCGGCTGGCCACGTGGTCGAGGCGCTGCAACCGGGCCAGCAGGTCACGGTTGGGCGCGTGGCGCTCGAGGTCCTCGATGAGGGCCAGCTGGCGGCCCACCAGGTTCTGCGTGCGCCGGGCGATGTTGGCGAACATGACGGCGGTGTTGCGCCGCACGACGACCTGGCGCTCCAGCAGCATGGCCGCGGTGACCTGCACCCGGTTGAGGGCGTCGGCCAGCTCGCCGATCTCGCCGGCCGCGTCGATGTCGACCGCGGCCAGCGCGGGCGGGTCGTTGTCGATCTCGTCGGAGTCGGCGACGCGGACGAGTTCGGCGCGCGCCAGGTTCGCCACGACCGTGGCGGTACGGGTCAGCCGGCGCAGCGGCCGCGAAATCGACCGGCCGACGAGGACACCGAGCACCACGACCACGATGAACAGCACGATGTTGATGGTGACGACGGCCGTGGCGCTCGACGCCGCCGACGCGGCCCGCGTCTCGGCGGCCAGGGCCACCTCGCGGGCCACCCGGTCCTGCGCGACCCGGCGCAGGTCGCTGTACGTCATGGCGGCCGTGAGCGCGCTGCCCACGGAGATCCCGCGAGGTCGCGTTTGGGTCGTCTCGGCCAGGTCGGCCGCGAAGTCCTTGATGCGCTCTGCCGCGCGACCCTGCTCCACCGTGTCGAGCAGGGCGACGAGGTGCTCGGGGGCCAGCTGTCGGAACCGCCCGCCGTACTGGTCGCTGGCCGCCTGCGCCTCGGTGAGCAGGGCCCGGTCGGCCGCCCGGTTGTCGGCCAGGATCACCAGTACGGCGTTGATGCAGCTGGCCTCCTCCGTGGCGAGCGCGAGCGACCCCAGGGCCTCCAGTTGCCGCGCGCCGAGCGGGTCGGCACCGGGCGAACTGCGCGGATACATCGCGGCGAGCAGCCCCCGGATCGCGGTGCGGTAGGTGGTGTAGACGGCCTCCGGCGCGGCGCTGCGGTCCAGGACCTGCTGCCGTACGCCGGGCAGCAGGGCGACCGCGCCGGCGGCCGACCGCATGATCTCGCGGGTGCCCTCCGCCGCGTTCAGGCGCGCGATGTCGTCGGAGCTCGTCGCGGCGCGGGCGACGAAGGCGCGGCGGTCCAGGGTCGTCGTGGTCAACAGCCCGACCGCCAGCAGCCGCTCCTGTTGCAGGCTCTGCACCAGCGTGCCCACCTCACGCGCCGCGTTGGCGGTATCGGCGGTCACCCGCGCCGAGCGGGCCGACTCGACCCGGTCCACCACGTACGGGATAGCGGTGGCCACAACGGCCAGTAGCGGGATCGCCACCAGCAGACCCAGCTTTTGACGGATGCCGAGCCTACTGAGCATCGCCCCGCCCCCGGCGCCCCTTGGCCCGCGGACCGGTCTCGATCAGGTCGTCGTCGAGGAGTCGGCGCAGGTCGCCGACCGAGCCCAGCGCCAGGTTGTCGGTCGAGTCGCGACTCGTCCTGGGGCGCGGCACGAACGCGTCGCGGCGGCCGTCGCGACGGCGGCCCAGCACCAGCATCCAGGCGGCGACGAAGGCCGCGACCACCACGACGACCACCGACCAGGTCGTGGCCCGGCCCTCGCCGGCCAGGGTGCGCTCGCGCAGCGCGAGCACCTCGTCGAGTTCGCTCAGCAACTTGTGCGCGAGCGGCAACGCCGACAGGAAGACCTGGTGCGCCGCCGCCGCGAGGACCGGACCGTCGACGTCCTGGGCGAACTCGGCGAGCATCGTGGACGGTGCGAAGGCGTTGGCGGCGGCCCGGAACGCGTCCAGTCGTGGGGTGATGTTGGCCCCCAGCTCGCCGCGATGGGTGGCGTCGACGCTCGTGTTCAGCCCGGCGCTGATCTGCTCGGCGGCCTGGGCCACGCCGAACCGGGCCACCGCGACCTGCACCTCCGCCTCGCCGGAGAGGCGGCGGCCGCGGCCGTGCAGGTGGACCAGGTCGGCCGCCCGCCCCGCGTTGATGATCGCGGTGGGCAGCTGCTCCAGCGCGGCCTTCATCAGGTAGTACGAGTCAAGGTCCGGGTCGTGGATGAGGTTGGAGCTGTCGCCGACCCGCCTGGCCAGGTCGGTGACCAGCAACATCACGTCGCTGTACGCGTCGTAGGCGGGCCGTCCGGTCAGGTTGCTCTCGAGGACCTTGTCGACCTTGTCGACGAGGTCCGTGAACCGCTGCCGGGTGCCGAGGACCGCCCCGACGCCCGCGTCGGCGCGGCTCATGCCGTCCAGTGCCTGGCGGACCTTGCCGACGTCGACCTTCTCGGCGCGTACCGCCGCCGACTGCGCCTCGACCAGCTCGCCGATGAACGTGGTGAGCGGATGCAGGTACACGATGCCGTAGCGCTCGGCGCGGACCACGTCGGTGCCGGCGGCCGTCGCCGCCCGCGAATGGCGCAGCACGACGGCGAACGATGCCGTGATGGCAACGGCACACGCCGCGACGACAGCCGCGCGCACCGCGCGCCACGGCCCTGCCGCCTGCACCATCCGGTCACCTCCAGTCGCACTCTGTTACGTTGGCCGGGCACTCAGCTCGTACACAATGGCCTTTCGGCCGATCCTGTTTAACGAATCGCAACTTGCTGGAATGTACCCGCCACGCAGCCGGCCGTGTGGCCCAGCGACCATAGTCAATGCACTTTCCCGGGGGTCTGTCGGGCTACGGGGAAAGGTGGAAGACGACCGCGTCGCCCACGTCCTCGCGGGTGATGCCGAGTCCGTCGACGGGCCGGTCCGGCACCTGTGCCCACTTGCCGTCCCGACCGTACTCGCGCAGGAACACCACCGTGCGTACGCCGATGCCGCGCAGGTAGTCGACGCTGGCCTGGTCGGGGAACGACAGGGTGGCCGAGCGCGCCTGGTCCTGGCTGGCCGGCGTGAGGCCGCTGAGCCCGTTGACGATGCGCGGGAAGCCGTCGGTGCTCCACAGCAGAATGCCGGCCTCGAGGATGCCGTCCGACGGCAGGATCATCGCGGGGCCCTCCAGCCCGCGCAGCGCGGCCGGCTGGTCGTACATGCGGGGGTGCGCGAGCGTGTTGAGGCTCTCCGCGTACGTCGAGACCAGCACGAGCGCGAGGCCGGCGTAGATGAGCCGGGTCACCCGCTCGTCGCGCAACTTCTTCGCGTACGAGCTGATCGCCGTGATCGCGCCGGCCGCCATGATGGCCAGCAGCAGCGTGGTCCACACGATCAACCGGCCCGGGGTGCGGAT
The DNA here is from genome assembly GCA_023437285.1 of Actinomycetes bacterium. Lineage (GTDB taxonomy): Bacteria > Actinomycetota > Actinomycetes > Mycobacteriales > Micromonosporaceae > Luedemannella. Next base: position 4,172 of record JAEZGP010000676.1, read on the forward strand.
CGCGTCGAAGCCCGGCAGCAGGTTGTAGAGCGTCACGTACCCCGGGTCGCCGTCGTCGCCGAAGTTCGGCCCGATGGCCAGCGCGGCGGTGACCAGGACGCCGAGGGCGAGCAGCAGCCGCTGGTGCACCCGCCAGCGGCTGATGAACACGCCCAGCACCGCGAGGATGATGACCGTGAACCCGGGCAGCAACGCCTGCTCGGGGACCCACGGCAGCAGGGCCCGCGCCTGCTCGTGCCGCTGCCCCCACATCCAGTTCTCGCCCGGCGCGGTGAACAGGCCGCGCAGCGGCGGGGAGAACGCCGCGAGTTCCGCAATGGACCGTCGACCGCCGGGGTGCAGCTTGACCACCTGCAGGTACGGCCACGCCATGAACGCGACCGTGGCGAGGAAGGCCAGCCCGCCGCCCACGTTGGCCAGCAGCAGCCGGCGCGGGAACGGCGGCCGTTCCCGGCGCACCCACCAGGTCAGCAGGTAGCCCGCCACGGCGCACAGGCCCACGATCGCCAGCACGTACCCGAACGGCACGCCGATGCCGAAGCCCAGCGAGATCTGCCAGGCCGCCACGAGCCAGCCGGCGACGACCCACCCGGGTTTGACCCGGTCGGGGCGGTAGCCGTCGCGCAGCGACCAGCCGTGGCCGCGGGCCAGCATCGCCAGCGCCAGCGCGATGCCGCCGGTGGACAGGACGTGCAGGTGGCCCGCCTGGGTGATCCGCCACGGCGCGAACCCGAACACCAGCCCCGCCACGGCCGAACCGGTACGGCCGGCGCCCAGCTGGCGGGCCAGCACGTACGCGCCGAAGGCGGCCAGCGCGTGGGCGAGGACGAAAAGCAGGTTGTACCGGATGAGGGTGGCCTCCGGCCCGCTGCCGAAAAAGCCGAACGGCGCGTACCCGAGCAGGGTGTCGGAGTACGCGTAGCTGAACGACTCCGGGAAGAAGCCGTTGCCGTGCCAGAGGTTGACCGGGTCGGTGAGCAGGATGTGGCCCGCCCAGGCGACCTGCCACGCCTGCAGCGTCGGGTCGCCGAGGTCGGCGGGGATGGTGTGGGCCGGGTCCTTGAGCGTGGGCCAGGTCAGCACGACGGCGGCCAGCACGCTCAACAGCGCGGCGAGGGTCCACTCGTGCCGGAGCACGCGCAGCGCGGCGCCGAGCCGCGAGGCCCGCGGCGCGGCGTCCCCGGCCGCCTGGGCCTCGGCCCCGGCCACCAGAGACTCGGCCCTGGCCGCCAGGGGCTCGGCTTCCCCGGTAGCGGCTTC
>JAEZGP010000680.1 GCA_023437285.1 Actinomycetes bacterium
GCCGCGCCCCGGCACCGCCACATGCTCACAAATGGTTGCCGCGCAGCCACCCCTGCCGCCGCATGTACACAAACGGCGACCCGCCCGCACTCCGACACCGCCAAATGCTCACAAATGGTCGCCGCGCAGCCACCCCTGCGGCCGCATGTACACACGGCGACCCGCCCGCACTCCGAGACCACCAAATGCTCACAAATGGTCGCCGCGCAGCCACCTCGGCCGCCACATGTGCACAAATGGCGACCCGGCCGCACCCCGACACCGCCATATGCGCACAGATGGTCGGCACACGGGTTCCCGCACCGCCATATGCGCACAAATGGCGACCCAGCCTCACCCCGACACCGCCATATGCGCACAAATGGCGACCCAGCCGCACCCCGACGCCGCCACATGTGCACAAATGGCGACCCGGCCGCGCCCCGACGCCGCCGCATGCGCACAAATGGTCGCCGCACGGGTTCCCGCGCCGCCATATGTGCACAGAGGGTGGAGCACCCGCCCGCGTAGGCCGCCATATGTGCACATATGGCGAGCGACAGCCTAGTCCCAAGGCGCGGGCCGGCGAGCTACAAGGCCCCGGGCGGGGTCGGGCAGTGGTCCAGGCGCGGCGCGGGGCGGATGACCAGCTCGGCGAGGGCCACGACGTCGACCAGGTCGTACGTGTCGCCGTTGATGCGGTGGATCAGGACGGTGGGCTCGCCGTCGCGCTCTACGCGCCAGAACCAGGGGACGCCGGCCTCGGCGTACTCGCGCGGTTTGATGATCCGGTCGAGGTCCTCGGAGCCGGACGAGACGACCTCGACGACGAGCAGGACGTCCTCGGGGTCGAGCCAGACGGCGCGGGGGGCGCCTTCGCGCGGGGGGACGCGCACCATCACGTCGGGGCTGCGTCCAATGCCGCCATCGTCGCGGCTTGTCCGGATGCCGGAGTTGGCCAGCACCTCGCGCGCGGTGAAGCGACCTGTCATGAGCCACACGATCAGCTCCGTGACGATCGCGTTGTGGTCGTCGTCTGCCGGGGGCATGATCGTTAACGTTCCCCTGCTGAGCTCATATCTGTGCTCCGGATCGGCCGCCGACAGCTCAGCGACGTACTCCAGCGTGAAGGGTTGCGTCAGCACGTCGCTCAGCGTCGGTAGCATGGCCGCTCCTCCTCAGGGCACTCCCCCGATGATAATGCCCAATCCCGCGACTACGAGACCATCGACCCGACGACAGGCTTGGTCAACAGGGCCGACTGCGCACGCTGCACTCCGGGGTCCAGCGTGCGGGCCACGAAGATCGCGTGCCAGATGCAGAAGATCAGTACGGTCCAGACCTTGCGGCTGTGGTCGGCCTCCTCGCGCTTGTGCGCGTCGAGCAACTGGCGGGCGTAGTTCAGGTCGAGCAGCTCGCCGGCGCCCGAGGTGGCCATGATGTGGTGTGCCCAGTCGTACATCTCGCCGCGCAGCCACACGCGCGTGGGCGTGGGGAAGCCGAGCTTCTTTCGGTTGACGATGTCGGGCGGGACGACGCCCTCCAGCGCGCGGCGCATGGCGAACTTCGTCTCGTTCGAGCGCGGGGGCAGTTTCAGCTCGACCGGGATGGTGGCGGCGACGTCGAAGACCTCGCGGTCGAGGAACGGTACGCGCAGTTCCAGCGAGTGCGCCATCGACATGCGGTCGGCCTTAACGAGGATGTCGCCGCGCAGCCACGTGTAGAGGTCGACGTACTGCATGGTGGTGACGTCGTCGAGGCCGGCGGCCTCGGCGTAGATCGGGTACGTGACGTCGGTGTAGCGCACCGACGGGTCGTAGCGGCGCAGCAGGTGCCGCTTCTCCTCCTCGGTGAACATCCGCGCGTTGCCGTAGTAGCGGTCCTCCAGCCGGGTGGTGCCGCGCTCGAGGAAGCTGCGGCCCTTGACGCCCTCGGGGATGACCCGGGCGATGCTGCGCAGGCCCTTCTGCGCCACGTCGGGCAGGCCGGTCACGGCCGACAGGGACAGCGGCTCGCGGTAGATCGTGTACCCGCCGAAGAACTCGTCGGCGCCCTCCCCGGAGAGCACGACGGTCACGTGCTCGGCGGCCTTCTTGGCGACGTAGTAGAGGGGGACGAGCGCCGGGTCGGCCACCGGATCGTCCAGGTGCCAGACGATCTTCGGCAGCGCGTCCATCATCTCCTGCGGCCCGATCTTGGTGGGGATCGTGGTGACGCCGAGGTGACGCGCGGACTCCTGGGCCACGTCGATCTCGGAGTAGCCCGGCACGTCGTAGCCGACCGTGAACGTGAGGATGTTGGGGTTGAACTCGCGGGCCAGCGCCACCACGGCGGTGGAGTCGATGCCGCTGGACAGGAACGCGCCGACCGGCACGTCGGCGCGCATGTGCATGCGCACCGACTCGCGCAGCGTGTCGCGGATGCGCCGGTAGAGCACCTCGGGCTGCGGGACCGGCCGCGGCGAGAAGACCGGGCGGTAGTAGCGGCCCGTGGTGAACTCCCCGGCACCCGGACGGAAGGCCAGCCACTCCCCCGAGCCCAGCCGCTGCACGCCCTGGTGCAGGGTGCCGGGCTCCGGCACGTACTGCAGGGTCAGGTAGTGGGAGAGGTTCGCGTGGTCGAGGCCCGCGTCGCCGGCCCGGGCCGCCGGCGCGAACGGCAGGAGCGCCTTCTTCTCGGACGAGAAGTAGACCCCGTCATTGGTACGCACGTAGTGCAGCGGCTTGATGCCGAACGGGTCGCGGGCGGCGAACGCGACGCGCTCCTTGGCGTCCCAGATGACGAACGCGAACATGCCACGCAACCGGTCGAGGATCGCCGGGCCCATGTAGTGGTAGCCCGCCACGATCACCTCGCCGTCGCCCTCGGTGTCGAACCGGGCGCCGTACTCCTGCACGAGCTGGCGGCGCAGCTCGATGTAGTTGTAGATCTCGCCGTTGAAGATGAGCAGGTACCGTCCGTCGGCGTAGGGCAGCGGCTCGTGGCTGGACGCCACGTCGATGATGGAGAGCCGCTTGTGCGCGAAGACGACGTCCGAACCGACCACCTCGACGCCCGTCTCGTCCGGGCCGCGGTGGTGCATCGTCTCCAGCGCCTGGGCGATCACGTCCCGCTGGCTGGCCGCGCCCATGTTACTGCTGACGAAGGTAATCAGTCCGCACATGGCGAGCATCCTTTCACGGGGTAGCCTCGATGGCGTCGAGGAGGAGAGTACGGATGAGCGACAACAAGAACCGTGAGACGCAGGTCACCACGGACAGCGAACGGGGCGTCCGCTCGTACGACGTCGACCTGCCGCAGAAGTACCTGGACTTCATGCGCTCCGGCTGGGCCGACTCCCCTCTCGACGTGGTCCCGCTGCCGCAGGTGCCCAACCACGCCAAGCGCCGCGCGGCCCTGTCCGCCGCCTTCCCGGGCGAGATCCTGGTCATCCCGACCGGCCGGGAGCACACCCGGGCCAACGACACGACGTACCCGTTCCGGCCGGGCACCGACTTCGTCTACCTGACCGGCGAGCACGACCCCGACGCCGTGCTAATCATGCGGCCGAACGGCGCGGGTCACGACGCCGTTCTCTACGTGCGGCCCCGCTCGCCGCGCGACACCGACGAGTTCTTCCGCAACGCCGCCTACGGCGAGCTGTGGATCGGCCGGCGGCACACGCTCGCCGAGAAGACGGCCGAGCTGGGCATCGAGACCGCCGACTTCGCCGGCCTCGGCGCGGCGCTGGCCGACTGCCCGCCCGGGCGGACCCGGGTGCTGCGCGGCATCGACCCGACGGTCGACGCGGCCATCGCGCCGTACGACCGGGACAAGGCGGGCAGCCGCGACGCCGAGCTGGCCACCGCCCTGTCCGAGCTGCGCCTGGTCAAGGACGAGTGGGAGATCGCCCAGCTGCAGGACGCCATCGACGCGACCGTGCGCGGCTTCGAGGACGTCGCCCGCATCCTGCCGGCCGACCGCTCGATCGCCGAGCGGCTCATCGAGGGCGTCTTCTTCACCCGGGCCCGCCACGACGGCAACGACCTCGGCTACTCCTCGATCGTCGGCGGCGGCGCACACGCGACGATCCTGCACTGGATCCGCAACACCGGCGCCACCACGCCGGGCAAGCTCCTGCTCATGGACATGGGCGTGGAGAACCGCAACCTCTACACCGCCGACGTGACCCGCACCGTGCCGGTCAGCGGCCGGTTCAGCGCCGTGCAGCGCGACGTCTACGACATCGTGTACCGCTCGCAGCAGGCCGGCATCCAGACGGTCGGCCCCGGCGTGCGGTACGAGACCGTGGCCGACGCGTGCAACAAGGTGTTGGCCGAGGGCCTGTCGGACCTGGGCCTGCTGCCCTGCTCGGTGGACGAGGCCCTGGCCCGCGACAGCCTCGTCTACAAGCGCTGGACCCTGCACGGCTTCGGCCACATGCTGGGCCTCGACGTGCACGACTGCGCCAACGCCCGCAAGGAGAACTACCGCGACGGCAGCCTCGCAGAGGGGTACGTGCTGACGGTGGAGCCGGGCCTGTACTTCCAGGAGGACGACGAGCTGGTCCCGGCCGAGCTGCGCGGCATCGGGGTACGCATCGAGGACGACATCCTGGTGACCGCCACGGGCTCGCGCAACCTGTCGGACGGGCTGCCGCGGACGGCCGACGACGTGGAGTCGTGGCTGGCCGCCCAGCGCGAGGCGGGCCCCCGGCTGCCGGGCTGACGTGGTCAAATCGACGACATTTGCGAGCGCGGACCGGGCGAATCCGGTGACCCTCGACGCGAGCGGCACAATGATCGCCGTGATATCTGACTCGGGAAGGGCCGTCTCATGTCCGGTTCCGTGATTGCCGCCATCATCGGTGGTCTCGTCTGCCTCGTCGTCGTCATCCTGGTGATCTGGGCGCTGGCGGCATACAACAAGCTGGTCCGCCAACGCAACCAGGTGGAGGCCTCCTGGGCCCAGATCGACGTGCAGCTCAAGCGCCGCGTCGACCTGATCCCCAACCTGGTCGAGACCGTGAAGGGCTACGCCGCCTACGAGCGCGGCACGCTGGAGGCCGTCATCCAGGCGCGCAACTCGGCGATCGCCGTGTCCGGGCAGGGTCCGGCCGGTCGGGCCGAGGCGGAGAACATGCTCACCCAGACCCTGGGCCGGCTGTTCGCGCTCGCCGAGGCGTACCCGAATTTGAAGGCCAACGAGAACTTCGCGGCCCTGCAGAGCGAGCTGACCGGCACGGAAGACAAGATCTCGTACGCGCGCCAGTTCTACAACAGCGCCGTGCAGACGTTCAACACGACGATCCAGTCGATCCCCACGAACATCATCGCGGGCTTCGGCGGGTTCAAGGAGAAGGAGTACTTCGAGGCCACGGAGGGTGAGCGCGGCCCCGTCCAGGTCCGCTTCTGAGCACCGCCGCCGCCCCGATGGACACCCAGTACCTGGACGTCGCGATCGCGGTCGGCGCGGTGGCGGTGTGGTTCGCCGTGTACGCGGGTGCGCTCCTGGCCACCCGGCCGGCGTCGGTCACCCCGGCGCCGGCCACGCAGGACCTGCCGCCCGAGCCGCCCGCTGTGGCGAGCCTGCTCGCCAACCGTTGGGAGCTGACGGAGGACGCCGCCGAGGCGACCCTGCTCGACCTGGGTGCCCGACGCGTGCTGGAGTTCCGCCAGCCCGGCAACGACATCATGCACACCACCATCCACGTGCGCGACCCGCAGCCCGGCGGGCTCACCCGGTACGAGTACATGGTTCTCCAGCGGGTCGTCTCGCTGGCCAAGGGCGGCATGCTGCCCCTGAGCGCCCTCACCTTCCGTGACGAGAAGCAGGCTCAGGCGTGGTGGAAGCGGCTGCGCGCGGAGATCATCGCCGAGGCGCGCAACCGCGGCCTGTCCCAGCGGCGGCTCTCGGCGTCGGTCGTGACCGGCCTCAACCTGCTGGGCGCCGCCGCCGTGCTGCCGGCCGTGGTCGCCGTCTACCGGCACTCCGATTCGAGCAGCGGCGGCTCCTCGGTCGGCGTCGCCATCGTGCTGTTCGGCCTGCTGTCGTACGTCACGGGACGCAACCACGGCGAGCGGGACACGCCGGAGGGGCGGACGGCCGCGGCGCGCTGGCTGGGCGTGAAGGCGTGGCTGCGCGGCCACGAGTCGTTCGCTGACCTGCCGCCGGCCTCAGTGGCGGTGTGGGACCGCTACCTGGCCTACGGCGCGGCGGTCGGCGCGACCCGCGCGACGAGCGCGGCCATCGAGATGGGCATGGGCGACCACAAACTGGTCTGGTCGCACTTCGGCGGCACGTGGCACCGGGTGCGCGTGCGCTACCCGAGCCTGTGGTGGCGCTACGGCCGGACCGCGCCGCAGATCATCATCCGGGCGGTCATCGCCGGGGTGGCCGGCGCGCTGCTGTTGGGCCAGGTGAGCGGGTTCGTCGCCGGGTTGGGCGGGGGCGAGTTGAACCCGTTCGCGACCACCTTCGACCTGGTTTCCAAGATCATGCTGGTCGCCGGCGCGGTCGGCGTGGCGTACGGCGCCTACCTGCTCGTACGGGCGGTCGTGGACCTCGCCAGGCCGGTGACCATCACGGGCGAGGCGCTGTGGGTGCGGGTGTGGAAGCAGCACCCGGGCGGCGAGAACACGCCGCCCCGGCCCTGGCTGCACTACCTCGCCCTCGACGACGGCACGAGCGACCGGACGCGGGCCTGGGGCCTGCCCAGCGAATTCACCCGCCGGTTCGAACCGGGCGACACGGTGACGATCGTGGTCCGGCCGTGGAGCCGGCGCGTCGGCGAGGTGACGCTCGTCGAGCAGGGCCACGGCGCGCACACCACCGTGGCGCCCACCGACGACAACACCGAGGCGCTGATCGCGCAGGCGATGGGCAGGGTACCGGCGGCGGGTGACGTGCCGGCCCAGCGTCCCGCGGTGGGCGGCGGCGCCGGGCTGGTCTCCTCGATCATCGGCGCGATGGCGGCCGGCGGCGCGCCGGCGGTAGACCTGCCACCGGTCGAGCAGCTCGTACCGGCCGACGAGGTGAGCCGGGCGATCGGCGCGCCGTGCGCGTACAAGGCGCTGCCGCCCGTACCGCTGATGCCCATGCGGACCGGGGAGTTCACCGGTCCGGACGGCAGGACGGTTCTGCAGGTGGTCGTCGGGTCGGGTCCGCTCGCGGCGGCGGCCGGCAAGGGTCGCGACCGCGGCACGCCGCTGCCCGGCATCGGCGACGAGGCCTACGCCCTGCGCGGGGTCGCCGTGGCCCGCCGGGGTGACGTCATGGTCAGCCTCAAGCTGGACGGGCCGGCCGAGGGCGTCGACCCGCGCAATCTCTACTGGCTGCTCGCGCAGGTCATCGGCCGTCTACCGGGCAAACAGCCGGCAGGTTCGCCCGGCGCCGTGTTGACTGAACCCTAACGGGGTAAGCGGAACCGGACGGAGGGGTGCCGATGCGCGGATTGGTGGTCACCCCCGGGCAGGCGGGCAGCGCGCGCGTCGAGGAAACCCTGCCGGAACCGCCGGGAGCCGAGGGCGAGGTGCTGGTCGAGGGCCTGCTCGTGGGCGTGTGCGGGACCGACCGGGAGATCGTGGCCGGCGACTACGGGGACGCCCCGCCGGGTACGGGTCCCCGCCTCGTGCTCGGCCACGAGGCGCTCGGCCGGGTGATCTCCGACGACAGCGGCCAGTTCGACCCCGGCGACCTGGTCACCGCGATCGTGCGGCGCCCCGACCCGATCCCGTGCCCGAGCTGCGCGGTCGGCGAGTGGGACATGTGCCGCAACGGCCTGTTCACGGAGTGCGGCATCAAGGAGCGGCACGGCTTCGCCCGCGAACGCTGGCGGGTGGAGGCCGATTTCGCCATCCCGCTGGAGGCGACCCTGCACGAGGTCGGCACGCTGCTGGAGCCGGCCAGCGTGGTGGCGAAGGCGTGGGATCAGATCGAGCGGGTCGGCGCGCGGTCGTTCTGGCGGCCGCGTACGGCGTTGATCACCGGAGCGGGCCCGATCGGCCTGCTGGCGGCCCTGCTCGGGGTGCAGCGCGGGCTGGACGTGCACGTGCTGGACCGCGCCGAGGATGGGGCCAAACCCGAGCTCGTACGGGCATTGGGCGCCACGTACCACGCGGTGCCGGCCCCGGACACCGGCCTGGCGCCGGACATCGTCCTGGAGTGCACCGGCGCGGCCCCGGTGATCGTCGACGCGTTGGATGTGGTGGCCCCGGGCGGTGTGGTGTGCCTCACCGGGGTGTCCTCCGGCGGGCACAACATCAACTTCGATATCGGCGAGGCGAACCGCAACATCGTGCTGGAGAACAACGCCGTCATCGGCTCGGTCAACGCCAACCGCCGGCACTGGCAGGCCGCCGCCACGGCGATCGCGGCCGCCGATATCGGCTGGCTGCGGTCCATGATCACCCGTCGGGTGGCCCTGTCGGATTTCGCCCAGGCGCTGGAGCCTATGGTCGACGATGTGAAGGTCGTGCTGGACCTGCACGCGTGACGTCCCGGCTTGACGATTAAACAAGACGGACGTACGGTTTGCTGGGCGGGCGGTCCGCCGCCGCCCCTGACTTCCGCGACTAAAGGAGTGCGACGTGGCGAGCCTCGACAGCTTCGGTGCCAAGACCCAGCTCAGCGTCGGGGACGCGAGCTACGAGATCTACGACATCGCCAAGGTCCCCGGGCACGACCGGCTGCCGTTCAGCCTGAAGATCCTCCTGGAGAACCTGCTCCGCACCGAGGACGGCGCCAACATCACCGCCGAGCACATCACCGCCCTGGGCTCCTGGGACCCCAACGCCGAACCCAGCGTCGAGATCCAGTTCACGCCCGCCCGCGTGCTCATGCAGGACTTCACCGGCGTGCCCTGCGTCGTCGACCTCGCCACCATGCGCGAGGCCGTGCGCGACCTCGGCGGCGACGCGTCGAAGGTCAACCCGCTCGCCCCCGCCGAGCTGGTCATCGACCACTCCGTCATCGCCGACGTGTTCGGCCGCCCCGACGCCTTCGAGCGCAACGTCGAGATCGAGTACGGCCGCAACCGCGAGCGCTACCAGTTCCTGCGCTGGGGCCAGACCGCGTTCAACGAGTTCAAGGTCGTACCGCCGGGCACCGGGATCGTGCACCAGGTCAACATCGAGCACCTGGCCCGCGTCGTCATGCCCCGCAACGGGATGGCCTACCCCGACACGCTGGTCGGCACCGACTCGCACACCACCATGGTCAACGGCCTGGGCGTGCTCGGCTGGGGCGTCGGCGGCATCGAGGCCGAGGCCGCCATGCTGGGCCAGCCGGTCAGCATGCTCATCCCGCGCGTGGTCGGCTTCAAGCTCAACGGCAACCTGCCCGACGGCGCCACCGCCACCGACCTCGTCCTCACGATCACCCAGATGCTGCGCAAGCACGGCGTGGTCGGCAAGTTCGTCGAGTTCTACGGCTCCGGCGTGACCTCCGTGCCGCTGGCCAACCGGGCCACCATCGGCAACATGAGTCCCGAGTTCGGCTCCACCTGCGCCATCTTCCCGATCGACGGGGAGACCGTGCGCTACCTGCAGCTGACCGGACGCTCCCCCGAGCAGGTCGCGCTCGTCGAGGCGTACGCGCGCAAGCAGGGCCTGTGGCACGACCCGGCCGCGCCCGAGCCGTCCTACTCGGAATACCTGGAGCTCGACCTCGCCACGGTCGTGCCGTCGATCGCCGGCCCCAAGCGTCCCCAGGACCGGGTGGCGCTCACCGACGCCAAGACCGCGTTCCGTTCGGCGCTGCCCGACTACGTCGCCGACGACGGGGTCGACGAGGAGATCGCCGAGAGCTTCCCCGCGTCGGACCCGCCGGCGTCGAACGCGACCGCGAGCCCGGGCCGGGCCCACAAGCCCACCCCGGTGACGATCGACGGCAACACGTTCGAGCTCGACCACGGCGCCGTCGTGATCGCCTCGATCACCTCGTGCACCAACACGTCCAACCCGCAGGTCATGGTCGGCGCGGCGCTGCTGGCCCGCAAGGCCGTGGAGCGGGGCCTGACCGCCAAGCCGTGGGTCAAGACCACCCTCGCCCCGGGCTCCAAAGTGGTCATGGACTACTACGAGAAGGCCGGCCTGCTGCCGTACCTGGAGAAGCTCGGGTTCCACCTGGTCGGCTACGGCTGCGTGACCTGCATCGGCAACTCCGGTCCGCTGCCCGAGCAGATCTCCGAGGCCGTGCAGGCCCAGGACCTCGCCGTGGTCAGCGTGCTGTCCGGCAACCGCAACTTCGAGGGCCGGATCAACCCGGACGTGAAGATGAACTACCTGGCCTCGCCGCCGCTCGTCGTGGCGTACGCCATCGCCGGCAGCATGGACATCGACCTGGTCCGCGACCCGCTGGGCACGGACCAGGACGGCAACCCCGTCTACCTGCGCGACATCTGGCCCTCCCCGCAGGAGGTCCAGGAGGTCATCGACGGCGCCGTGTCGGCGGAGATGTTCGCCAAGGGCTACTCCGACGTGTTCGCCGGGGACGAGCGCTGGCGCTCGCTGCCCACCCCGGCCGGCGACACGTTCGAGTGGGCCGCCGACTCCACGTACGTGCGCAAGCCCCCGTACTTCGAGGGCATGGCCGCCTCGCCCGCGCCGGTGTCGGACATCGCCGGGGCCCGGGTGCTCGCCAAGCTCGGCGACTCGGTCACCACCGACCACATCTCGCCGGCCGGCTCCATCAAGCCGGACTCCCCGGCGGGCCAGTACCTGTCGTCGCACGGCGTCGAGCGCAAGGACTTCAACTCGTACGGGTCGCGGCGCGGCAACCACGAGGTCATGATCCGGGGCACGTTCGCCAACATCCGCCTGCGCAACCAGATCGCGCCAGGGACGGAGGGCGGCTTCACCCGCGACTTCACGGTCGACGGCGGTCCCGTGACGACGATCTACGACGCCGCGCAGAACTACGCCGCCGCCGACACGCCGCTGGTGATCCTGGCCGGCAAGGAGTACGGCTCCGGCTCGTCGCGCGACTGGGCCGCCAAGGGCACCGCGCTGCTGGGCGTCAAGGCCGTCATCGCCGAGTCGTACGAGCGCATCCACCGCTCGAACCTCATCGGCATGGGCGTGCTGCCGCTGCAGTTCCCGGCGGGGGCGTCGGCCACGTCGCTGGGCCTGACCGGCGAGGAGACGTTCACCATCAGCGGGGTCACCGCCCTCAACGACGGCACCACGCCCCGCACGGTCACGGTGAGCACGGATACGGGCATCACGTTCGACGCGGTCGTACGCATCGACACCCCCGGCGAGGCGGACTACTACCGCCACGGCGGCATCCTCCAGTACGTCCTCCGCAAAATGCTCGCCAGCTGACCACCCTGACGAACGCTGACCGGCGCGCGGCGCTGTGCCGGCGCCTACTTGCCAGTAGGGTCGCCCTATAGGTATCCAGATGCATATAGGGCGACCCTGTAGGCGCCCAGCTACCAATAGGGCGACCCTGTAGGCGCCCAGCCGCCAATAGGGCGACCCTACTGGCGGTTCAGCGCAGGCCGGCCGCCCAGCGGAGTTCGGCGGCGAGCGCTTCGCCGTCGATGCCGGACACGCCCTTCGCGGCGAACCAGCCGGCCACGTTGTGCGCGTCGCGGGTCAGGAACTCCCCGCCCTGAGGATTGGCCACCACCTCCACGATCTGGGGCAGGTCGATGACGATCAGGCGGCCATCGCGCACCAGCAGGTTGTACGCGGACAGGTCACCGTGGGTCCAGCCGGCCCGCGCCATCGTGGTCATCGCGTCGACCAACTG
>JAEZGP010000024.1 GCA_023437285.1 Actinomycetes bacterium
GTCCGCAACGGACCAGGCGGCGGTGCGCGACGCCGTGGCCGACGACGCGGTGCACGCGGTCGTCGCGATCGTGGCGCCGCCGCCGTCCGGGCTCAGCGACGCGGCCTGGCTGGAGCAGGCCGTCGCCGGGGCGGACAAGCCGGTGGTGGCCGTCCTGCTCGGCACGGAAGGGGCGCGGCTCCTCCCGTCGGGTGTGCCCGGGTATCCGACCGTCGAGGAGGCCGCGCGGGCACTCGCCCAGGTGGTGACCTACGCCGCGTGGCGCCGGGAGCCGGCGGGGGACCTGATCGCTCTGTCCGATGTGGATGCGGTTCGGGCTGGGGAGGTGGCCGCCCGGAGCGGTCCGGTCGAGGAGCTGCTCGCCGCCTACGGCATCGCGGTGCTGCCCGAACGCGCTGCCAGCGCGGAGGACGAGGTCGTCGCGGCCGCCCGCGAGCTGGCCACGGGATCGCTGGACGGGTCGGCGCGGCGGGCGGCCGGGTGGTGGCCGCTGGTGCTCAAGGCGACCGCGCCGGGCCTGCGCCACCGCCTGGACCTGGGTGCCGTACGCCTTGATCTGACTGACGAGGCGGACGTGCGGCGCGCGTACCGGGACGTGGCCCGCGCGTTCGGCCCGGAGGTGGTCGTGCAGCGCATGGCGCCGCCGGGCGTGGCGTGCGTCGTGGAGGTCGTCGACCACCCGGCGTTCGGCCCGGTCGTCGGCTTCGGCCTCGGCGGGGTCGCCACCGACCTGCTGGGCGACCAGGCGTGGCGCGCCGCGCCGCTCACCGACCGCGACGCGGATCAGTTGGTACGCGCACCGCGCGCGGCCCCGCTGCTGTTCGGTCACCGGGGCGCCGCGCCGGCCGACGTGGACGCCCTGGTGGACCTGTTGTTGCGGCTGGGCCAGCTCGCCGCCGACCAGACGACCGTGCGCCGGCTGGTCCTCAACCCCGTCCTCGCGCACGCCGAGGGCCTGACGGTCCTGCACGCGGAGGTCGCCTACGGCACCCCGGCGCTGCGTCCGGACACCGGCCCGAGGCGGCTCGGCCTGTGAACCCGCGCGGCCGCGGCCGCGCGGCTCAGCCCCAGACCTCCTGCGCCGTCTCCACGATCAGGCGCAGCTTGGCGACCTGCTCGTCGTAGCTGAGCGCGTTGCCCTCGACGGTCGACGAGAAGCCGCACTGCGGCGAGAGGCAGAGCTGGTCGAGCGGTACGTACCGGCTCGCCTCGTCGATGCGGCGCTTGAGGTCGTCCTTGCTCTCCAGCGCGCCGCGTTTGGTGGTGACGAGCCCGAGCACGACGCACTTGCCGGGCGGCACGAAGCGCAGCGGCGCGAAGTCACCGGAGCGCGCGTCGTCGTACTCCAGGAAGAAGCCGTCGACGTCGAGGTCATTGAAGAGGGCCTCGGCCACGAAGTCGTACCCACCCTGCGCGGCCCACGACGAGCGGAAGTTGCCCCGGCACATGTGCGTGGTGACCCGCATCTGCGCCGGTCGCCCGCGCAGCGCCTCGTTGATCTGCCGGATGTACCGCTCGTGCTGGTGCTCGGGGTCGCCGCCCTGGCGGGCCACCATGTCGCGTTGCCGCGGATCGTTGAGGTAGGCCAGGCTGGTGTCGTCGAGCTGCAGGTACGTGCAGCCCAGGTCGCCGAGGCGCTGTACCTGCTGCGCGTACGCGGCCGACAGGTCCCGCCAGAACTCGTCCAGGTCCGGGTAGACCTCGGGGTCGATGGCCGCCCGGCCGCCCCGGTAGTGCACCATGCTCGGCGACGGGATGGTCAGCTTCGGGGTGGTCTGCTTCACCTGGTCCTTTAGGAACAGGAACGCGTCGCCGAAGATGGTGTCGGGCAGGGTGACCCGGCCATCGATGCGCAGCGCGGCCGAGGTGAACTCGATCTTTCCGGCGTCGTTGAAGAACTCCACCGTCAGGTTCTCGTCCGCCTTGCGCACGCCGCCCAGCTGGTAGATGAAGTCCATGTGCCAGGACGTACGCCGGAACTCGCCGTCGGTCGCCGACTGCAGCCCCACGTCCTCCTGCATCGCCACCACCGCGCGGATCGCCTCGTCCTCCACGGCCCGCAACTCGTCCGCGGAGATCCGCCCCGCGGCCCGCTCCTGCCTGGCGTGCAGCAGGTTCTGCGGTCGCAGCAGACTACCAACGAGATCGGCTCGAAATGGAGCCAGCGAGCGTGCGGCCATGCGTCCCCCTTGGCGTACCTTCCCTGACTCCGGCCAGCCACAGCCCGGCCCCTATGGCTGAACGGATGAGCTACCGCAGCCTTGCATTGCAGGGTGTCGATGTCCAGTGGCTCAGGGCAGTCAGCCCAAACCAGCGAACCCTGAGCACGCCGGCACCGAGGCGACGAGGCGTCGGCTCCGATAGGCACCACGCGGTCCGTCGGTATGACGGCGCTGCGCCGGGCGTGGAAGTGTGGGCCGCGCTCGGGCGACGGTGGCCGACGGCGCCCCAGCCCTCCGTCCGAACGTCGGCCCGAGGCGCTCGGGCGACTGCCCCCGATGCGTTCCGCGGCCGGTCGTCTTGGGTTACGGTTATTACTGATATGGAGGGCGGGTGACCCCGGTGACCAGGTCTAGTGTTCTTGGAAGTGCCACCAAGGTCGAAGCGAGCGCCCGCGACCACGACGTAGTCGCGGAGGTAAGCCAAGCGGTCGCTCACGCGGGCCAGGTAAGTCTGCTGCTGCCGAGCGGAGCGGAAATCGTGCTTCCGGACTCGTTGGCGATCGTTCTGCGGGCGTCTGCGGAGGAACTCTCGGCCGGGCGTTCTGTGACGATACTCGCTTCAGAGAGCCTTCTGACGCCAGCTGAGGTCGGACAGATGCTGGGGCTGTCTCGTCCATTTGTCGCACGCCTGCTTGACCAAGGCCAGATTCCGTCTGAGCGGCTGCCGGACAGTACTCATCGGGTCGTAAAACTGGCCGACGTTCTGGCCTTCCAGGAGCGTCGCGAGCGCCGCCGGGAAGGCAACGAACGCATCGCCGAACTGATCGAGTCCGAGGACTATCCGTACTGAACCTTTCGCAGGGATTGGCCAGGCTTGACTCGCGTATTCGTTGACACCAATGTCCTATTTCCATACTCACTCATGGACATGATGTTGACCCTTGCTGAAGATGGGATCCACGAGTTCCTGTGGTCCGACGATCTCCTGGACGAGTGGGAGCGGGTAATCATCCGCGAAGGGCTGCGATCCGCTGAATCGGCTGCGCGCCTGACCTCTCAGGTTCGACTCTACTTTGCGGAAGGTCATATCCCGCGACACGAATATAGGCACCTGGTCCGCTTCATGCCGGGTGGTGACCCCGATGATCATCTACATATGGCGGCAGCTATTGCGGGCCGCGCCGACGTCATCGTCACTGCTGATGGCCGCGACTTTCCTCGACTGGACCTGGCTAAACACGGCATCCGCGTGCTCAGCCCGGACGAGTACCTCCTCGAAGTCGTCGGTGAAGTACCCGACGAGATCATCCTCGCGGTCCAGCGCATCAGCGATCGGCGACGGCGACCCCCCATGACGGTCGAGGAGATCATCGACCGTGTGTCAAACGCCGGTGCGAAGCGTTTTGCTATGCGACTGCGTGACTTGCTCGCAATGGATGAGACCGACACTAAAACCGATAATGAACCGTCGGGCTCAAAGCAAGTTCGATGGCGTGCGGGCTGGACGAAGCCTCGTGAGGTAGCGGAGCGGCTAGCGCATAAAACGCCTCCTCCGTATCACGTCCCCCTTCGCGTCCCAAAACACGTTGCGATAGGACCTGACGCGCACTCTCTCGTTATGGAGGCGCTCATCGTCCATGTGCTGGAGGCGTGGCCACAGGGGACGGCGATTACGGTCACCTATTCCAACGGCACCTACGCGCAAGCGTTGATCTATCATCCACATGTACTACTGACCGAAATCGGGCCTAAAACTGAAGATGTCATGAAGGCTGCCGTCGGTTTTGAGTGGCACGATCCTGCTATGTTCACCGCACGACACAGGGACTTCAAGTCTCAACCCATCTGGCAGGACAACCCGTTCCGTGAATGGGACTGCACCATCGACGATCCACGAGAAATTGGACTTTTCATCCAAGCCGGTGTCCAAGCTGTACTCGGTGTCGATGTATCTCTTGGTTACAAGATTCTAATATTTAACATCCATCCGGATAACTGGCCTGCTCTCGACGGATCCGGAGAGTCCACGACGGATTCTTGATCCCTCACGCCGGCGCTTCCATGCCCAGCGACCGAGTCTGGCTGCTACACGAAAGCAACCCGACCCCACGCCCATGCTGGTGTAAGTATCAGGCGCTCTCGCGCGATCGCTGCTGGCGTGCGACGATCGGGCCGTGTCCACGGTTGTCGATGCTCCCTCAGCGCACGGCTCGGTCGGGTTGAGTCGCTGGTGGTGGCTGGTGCCCGAGGCCGTGCTCGTTCTCGCGGCGCTCGTCGCCGCCCCGTACGCGCCGAGTGCGCAGTCGCCGGACGAACTGCGCGCCGACGTGATCGCGCGCAGTGTCGCGGCCGTGGAGCAGTTGTCGCCGGACGAGCACGCGCACCACGGGCACGCGGTGACCGAGGGCCAGACGAAGATCGCGTGCGTGGTGGAACTGATGGGGTACGCCCCGGCGGACGCCAAGCGCGCCGACGACGTGACGACGGCGTACACGTATTTCCTGTGCGCGGCGGGGGCGGCGGGGCAGCCGTACGCGCAGGCGGCGCGCATGTCCGGGCCGGCGGCCGTCGACCTGCGGCAGA
>JAEZGP010000147.1 GCA_023437285.1 Actinomycetes bacterium
ACATGGGCGGTGGGGGGAGCCGGCCGGAGCCGGCCGGGCCTCACTCCTTGTTCGGGTCCCACCAGTCGTAACCCTCGAGGAACGGATCCGGCTCGATCGGTCCCTCGGAGCTCCAGACCACGTCGAACTGGTTGTCGGCGTTGATCTGGCCGATGAGGCCGGTCTTGGCGATGTGGTGGTTGTCGCCGTTGACGGTCACCGAGCCCTCGGGCGCCGCGAACGTCACGCCGTCGGCGGCCTCGTTGACCGCGTCGACGCAGAAGGACTCGGCCTTCTCGACCATGTTCTTGTAGAGGTACATGGACGTGTAGGCGGCCTCCATCGGGTCCGACGTCGGGCGGTCGGCGCCGTACTTGTCCTGGAAGGCCTTGATGAACGTGGCGTTCTCGGGGCTGTCGACGCTCTGGAAGTAGTTCCAGGCGGCGAACTGACCGGTCACGTCCTCACCCATGGCGGGCGCCTCTTCCTCGGCGATGGACACCGAGATGATCGGCGACTTGTCCGGGCCGAGACCGGCCTCGTAGTAGGCCTTGATGAAGCCGACGTTCGACGAGCCGTTGATGGTGTTGAAGATGAAGTCGGGCTTGGCCGCCACGATCTTCGCCACCTGAGTGGTCCAGTCGTCCTTGTCGAGAGGCACGTACTCCTCACCGACGATCTGGATGCCGAGCTTGGCCGCGTAGAGCTTGATGATCGCGTTCGCGGTGCGCGGGAAGACGTAGTCGCTGCCGGCGAGGAACAGCTTCTTCACGCCCTTGGAGGCGAGGAAGTCCATGGCCGGGATGATCTGCTGGTTGGTGGTCGCGCCGGTGTAGTAGATGTTCGGCGACGCCTCGAGGCCCTCGTACTGCACCGGGTAGAAGAAGAGCCCGTTGAGCTCCTCGACGACCGGCTTGACGGCCTTGCGGGAGGACGAGGTCCAACCGCCGAAGATCGCGGCGGCGCAGTCCTGGGTGAGCAGCTTGCGGGTCTTCTCCGCGAAGGTCGGCCAGTCGGTAGCGCCGTCCTCCTGGATGTACTGGATCTTCTTACCCATGATGCCGCCGGCGGCGTTGATCTCGTCCGCGGCCATGTGCAACACGTTGGAGACGGTCTTCTCAGAGATCGCCATGCCACCGGTGAGGGAGTTGAGGAAGCCGAGCTTGATGCTGTCGCCGGAGGTGTCGACGCAGCTGGCCGCGGGCGTCTTGCTGCCCGACGTCTCGTCGCCGGCGCGCGCGCCACAGCCTGCGAGCACGAGGGCCACGGTCGTCCCGATGGCGCCCGCGGCCACAAGCGCGCGCAGCCGCTTGCTGGTGCTGGACATAAGTGAGTGCTCCGTTCCTATAGGGACCGTGACCCCAACGTCGCGGCACGGTGGATCGTGCGAAATCCATGTCCGGGGCGAGCCATCGGCATCTCGAACGCCCCGCCCCTGTCGCCGGCGAGGTGCAGCCGGCCGCTACAGGTGAGAGAAGATTGGCTGTGCGTCATTGCTCTGACATTTCTCGACCGTTCCAAGTCTGTAACCAGCAACCAGGCAGAGCAGCGCGTACCCTGGAAACGCGGGGAATGCGGCGCGATGGCGATGTCAAAGTCCTGTCATCAACCGCGCGCGGGCGACGCACATGGCACAGTTCTGACATCCGCCGGGCCCGATGCGCGTCACCCGTGGACGGCCGTTGACCACACCGTCCTCTTCGGACTCCGGCAGGCCCCGGCGACGCGACTCTCGCCCGGCGATGGCGCGGCGGCGTCCGTGTTCGGCGACCTACTCCGCGCGCGAAGAACCCGGCGACAGTGGCCCTGTCGCCGGGTTCTTCGCGTAGCCCTCAGTTATCGAAGACGAGCCGTCACCCGCCGTGGATGACCGGTCGTAGGTCAGCATCCGGCGGCGACCAGCTTTGCGCGCTCGCGGCGGCCTGCTCGCCCGACCGGATGTCCTTCACCTCGTCGCCGTCCTCGCCCGGGAACCACACGAACGGGATGCCGCGCCGCTGCGCGTAGCGGATCTGCTTACCGTACTTCGCGGCGGTCGGCGAGACCTCCGTGGCGATGCCCCGCCCGCGCAGCGCGGCCGCGATCCGGTCGCAGTCGGCGCGGCGCTGTTCGTCCGGCAACGCCACGAGCACGCAGGTGGGCACCGAACGGGAGATGCCGAGCGCGTTCTTGCCGAGCAGCAGGCCCATGATGCGGGTGACGCCGATGGAGATGCCCACCCCCGGGAACCGGTCGGTGCCCGACGAGGCGAGGTTGTCGTAACGCCCGCCCGAGCTGATGGACAGGCCCTCGTACCCGCGCAGGACGGTTTCGTAGACCGTACCCGTGTAGTAGTCGAGCCCGCGCGCGATCCTCAGGTCGGCGACCAGCAGGCCGGGGGCGTGCTCGCGCGCGGCCTCCACGACCCGGACGAGCTCGTCGAGGCCCTCGTCGAGCAGCGGGTCGCTCACCCCCAGGGCGCGCACCGCGTCGGCGAACGAGGCGTCCTCGGCCGAGATCTCCGCGAGCGCGAGGCACGCCTTCGCCTGGGCGTCGCTGGCGCCGGTCGTCTCGGCCAGCAGCGCGGCCACCTTCGCCGGCCCGATCTTGTCGAGCTTGTCGACCGCGCGCAGCGCCGCGTCCGGGTCCGACAGGCCCAGGCCCCGGTAGAAGCCCTCGCACACCTTGCGGTTGTTCACCTGGATGCGCACCGGCGGGATCGGCAGGCCGCTCAGCGCGTCGGCCACCACCAGCGGCATCTCCACCTCGTGGTGGAAGCCGAGGGTGTCGCGGTCGACGACGTCGATGTCGGCCTGGGTGAACTCCCGGTAGCGGCCCTCCTGCGGGCGCTCACCGCGCCACGCCTTCTGGATCTGGTACCGCTTGAACGGGAAGTGCAGCTTGCCGGCGTTCTCCAGCACGAACCGGGCGAACGGCACCGTGAGGTCGAAGTGCAGCCCCAGGGCGGCGTCCGAGGAGTCGTCCGCGTCGGCCTGCAACCGGCGCAGCACGTACACCTCCTTGTCCGTCTCGCCCTTGCGGAGCAACTGGTCGAGCGGCTCGACCGCGCGGGTTTCCAGCGGGGCGTAGCCGTACAGCTCGAAGACCGTCCGGATGCGGTCGAGGAAGCGCTGTTCGATCATGCGCTGCGCGGGCAGCCACTCGGGGAACCCGCTCAGCGGCGTGGGGCGGGCGCTCATCGCCCGTACTCCATGGTGTTCATTGTCTTAAAGGCCCTTGGTCGGTGGGGCGAGCTGGCGCGTGACCTCCCGCAGGTACGGGTTGGTCTGGCGCTCGCGCCCGATGGTCGTCGACGGTCCGTGGCCGGGCAGGACCCGCGTGGTGTCGGGCAGCGGCAGCACCTTGTCGCGCAGGCTGCGCAGCATCGCCGTCAGGTCCCCGCCCGGCAGGTCGGTGCGTCCGATGGACCCCGCGAAGAGGACGTCGCCCGACAACAGCGACTCCCCCTCGGCGCCGGGGAGGCGGAACATCACCGACCCGCCGGTATGGCCCGGGGCGTGGTCGACTGTAACTTCCAGGCCAGCCAGGGTGATCGTTTCGCCGTCGTTGAGGGCTTTCACGTCGTCCGGTGCCGTGTACGGCAGCCGGCCGCCGAACAGGCGGTTCATGTCGGCCGACAGGCCCTTGGCCGGATCGTCGAGCAGTTCGCGGTCGTCGGGGTGCACGTACGCCGGGATGCCGCGGGCACCGCAGACAGGCGCCACCGAGAAGGTGTGATCCAGGTGCCCGTGGGTCAGCAGCACCGCCACGGGCTGCAACCGGTGCTCGGCGAGCACGTCGTCGAGCTGGCGGGTGATGCCGATGCCCGGGTCCACCACAACACACTGCTCGCCGGCGGCGGGCGCCAGCACGTAGCAGTTGGTCCCGAATGCCTCGGCCGGCACGACGGCCACGAACACGTTCTCAGCTACCTTTCAGATGAATGCGCCAGGATCGGCGGGGTGACCCCCCGTGAAGACTAGCTGGGGGTTCGGTCACGAACCGTCCGCCTCGCTCACCGCGACAGCGGTCCATACCCGTACACTCTGGCGCGGTGTGGCGTACGGCACGTGGTATGTCACCCGACGGATACCGTCCCAACGTACCTTCCGGGAGGGAGCACTCGTGGCTTCCAGCAGAGACCGCCAGCGCAAGCTGGCCCGCGCCAGGATCGAGCGCCGCATGGTGCGCCGGGCGACCAGGCTGCGGCGCAAGCGGCAGATCCAGGCCGGCGTCGGCGCGGTCGTCGCGTTGCTCCTGGTCACCTTCGGTACGGTCTGGCTGGCCGGCGGCTTCGACAGCGAACCCGACGACAACCTCCCGACCGTCGTGGCCGGCGACTGCGCGTGGACCCTGCGGACGCCCGACGAGACGATCGGCGTCCGGGACACGGGCAACCCGCCCCTCTCGCCGTCGGCGAAGGAGGGCACCCGGACGATGACGATCAACACCAACGTGGGACAGATCGACGCGGAGCTCGACCTCGCGGCGGCGCCGTGCTCGGCTGAGAGTTTCGCTTTCCTCGCCGGCAAGAACTTCTTCGACAACACCCCCTGCCACCGCCTCGACACCACCGACTTCGTGCTGCAGTGCGGCGACCCGGCAGGCAAGGGCACCGGCGGGCCCGGGTACACGTTCATCGACGAGAACGTGCCGGCCGCGTCCTCGGCGTCCCCGTCGGCCTCCCCCGACACGACGAACTACTACCCCAAGGGCACCCTCGCGCTGGCCAACCCCGGCACCAACGGCAGCCAGTTCCTGATCGTCTACAAGGACGGCTCGCCGCTGCCGCCGAGCTACTCGGTCTTCGGCAAGGTCACCAAGGGCCTCGACGTGATCGAGAAGGTGGCCAAGGAGGGCGCCCTGGACGGCGAGGGCAAGCCCACGGACGACGGCGCGCCCAAGACCAACGTCACGATCACTAAGCTGACCGTCGGTGACCTGCCCGGCGCCAGCGCCTCCCCGCAGCCCAGCGCGACCGCCACAGCGAGCGCTCAGTAGCCCACACCGTTAGGAGCTTTACGTTGAGTTCGGTACGCGACCGTCAGCGCGCCGCCGCGCGGGCGAAGCTGGAACGGGAGATGGCCGAGCGGGCCGAGGCGGCCCGTCACAAGCGCCGCCAGCGCACCCAGATCGGCCTGGTGGCCGGCGGTGTCCTGCTCACCGTGGCGCTCGTGTGGACCATCGTGGCAACCACGGGCGGCGACGACACGCCGAACGCCGCCACACCCACGGCGAGCGCGGGAGCCGCCACCGCCGACTGCGTGTGGAACCCGCTCGTCGACCCGGCGGCCACCCCCCAGCCCTCGCTGCCCGCCGGCATCAAGGACGTCGGTACCCCGGCCACCAGCGTCCCGGCGTCCGGCACGCAGACCGTGACGCTCGACACCAACCTCGGCAAAATCGCCTTTGAGATGGACCTGGCGAAGACGCCGTGCACCTCGGCCAGCCTCACCCACCTGGCGAGCAAGAAGTTCTACGACGGTACGAGCTGCCACCGCCTGGTCACCCAGATCAGCGCCCTGCAGTGCGGCGACCCGTCCGGCGACGGCACCGGCGGCCCGGCGTACCGGTTCGCCAGCGAGAACCTGCCCACGGAGCAGAAGCCCGCGTACGCCGAGGGCGACGTCGCCATGGCCAACGCCGACAACCCCCAGCAGGGCGTCACCGACACCAACGGCAGCCAGTTCTTCTTCATCTACGGCCCGAACGAGCTGCCGGCCAACTACACGGTCGTGGGCCGCGTGACCGCCGGCCTGGACATCATCAAGAGCGTCGGCGCGGCCGGCGACGACGGCGCCTTCGCCCAGATGGCGGGCGGCGGCCACCCCAAGAAGAAGATCACCTTGAAGACGGTCAGCGTCTCGCCGGCCGGTGCGGCGGCCCCGACCTCCTGACGACACGGCACCGAGGGCCGGCCCGCGACGAACGGGACCGGCCCTCGGCCTTTCCGCTTTGACGAACACGCCGGGCGCGGACGGCCGGGCGTGCCGGGCCTGGGCGGCCGGCGTGCCCTCTCCCGGCGTGGGCGGCCGGGCGTGCCCTCTCCCGCCATTTGGGCGCAAATGGCTGGTCGGACCGGCCTCCACACCGCCATATGCGCACAAACGGTGAGAGCCACCGGCCTCCGCGCCGCCATATGTGCGCATAGGGCCGGGGTGACCGCCTTATGCACCGCCCAATGGGCACAAAAGGCGAGGGTGACGAGGCGCCGACCGCCATACGCGCACAAAAGGCGAGGGTGACGAGGCGCCACACCGCCATATGTGCGCATAAGGCGGAGGTGACTGCCTTCCACACCGCCCAAAGGGCACAAAAGGCGAGGTGGCCACGTCGGTGCGCGCTGGACGGTTTGAGGAGGCGGGCGGCAGCGACGCAGGCGTTGATCGCGACACGGGCGTTGATCGCTGACTTGGGTACGGAAGCGGCGCTGGGCTGCGTGCCCGTACCGCTCCTCGCGATGTTGGCGCACACCGCTTCGCGCCGGTACCGAAGCTGGCGATCATGGGGCCGGGAACTGCTCGTTTTGCCCGCGGACGGCGATCAACAGGCGGGGACGCAGCTGCCGACCCGCGTACGCGGCGGAGGTAGCCGCCTTCCACACCGCCCAATGGGCACAAAAGGCGGAGGTGGCCGCGTCGATGCGCGCTGGACGGCCCGGGGAGGCGGCGGCCGGCA
Organism: Actinomycetes bacterium; assembly: GCA_023437285.1. Taxonomy (GTDB): domain Bacteria; phylum Actinomycetota; class Actinomycetes; order Mycobacteriales; family Micromonosporaceae; genus Luedemannella. The sequence continues at coordinate 6,637 of JAEZGP010000147.1, forward strand.
GCGACGCGGGGCATTGATCGCGACGCGGGCGTTGATTGCTGACTTGGGTACGGAAGCGGCGCTGGGCTGCGTGCCCGTACCGCTCCTCGCGATGTTGGCGCACATCGCTTCGCGTCGGTACCGAAGCTGGCGATCATGGGGCGGGCTACTGCTCGTTTTGCCCGCGGGCGGCGATCAGCAGGCGGGGCGCAGCTGCCGAACCGCGTACGCGGGGGAGGTAGCCGCCTTCCACACCGCCCAATGGGCACAAAAGGCGAGGTGGCGCGTCGGTGCGCGCTGGACGGCCCGGGGAGGAGGCGGGCGGCAGCGACGCGGACGTTGATCGCGACACGGGCGTTGATCGCTGACTTGGGTGACGCGAGCGTTGATCGTTGATTTGGGTACGGAAGCGGCGCTGGGCTGCGTGCTCGTACCGCTCCTCGCGATGTTGGCGCACATCGCCTCGCGTCGGTACCGAAGATGGCGATCATGGGGCCGGGAACTGCTTGTTTTGCCCGCGGACGGCGATCAAGGGGCGGTGGCCGCGACTGGCGAACCGCGCACGCGGCCCGAACGGGCGACCACCACTGCCGACTCCCCCGCCAGGACGGCGCCGCCAGGACCGCGCCGCCACGACCACCACTGCCGACTCCCCCGCCAGGACCGCGCCGCCACGACCGCGGGATGCGGGCCGAGGTCGCCTCGGCCAGCCGCAGTAGCGACTCCCCCGCCACAAACCGAGGGGACCCGGGCCGGGGTCACCCCAGCGCAGCACACGCGTCACTTGGTGGCCGGCCCGGCAAGGGGGCGGTCAGGTGCCGGAGGTTACCCGGTACGCGTCGTAGACGCCGTCGACCTTGCGGACGGCGGCGAGCAGGTGGCCCAGGTGCTTGGTGTCGGCCATCTCGAAGCTGAACCGGCTCACCGCCACCCGGTCGCGGGTGGTCGCGACGTGCGCGGAGAGGATGTTGACCCGCTCGTCGGACAGGACCCGGGTGACGTCGGCGAGCAGCTTGTGCCGGTCGAGGGCCTCGACCTGGATGGCGACGAGGAACATGGACGCCGCGGTGGGCTTCCAGTTGACCGCGACCAGGCGTTCGGGCTGGCGGCGCAGCTCGTCGGCGTTGGTGCAGTCCTCGCGGTGGACGCTGACCCCGCCGGTACGGGTGATGAAGCCGAAGATGGCGTCGCCCGGCACGGGGGTGCAGCACTTGGCCAGCTTGATCCAGACGTCGGAGGTGCCTTCGACGACCACGCCGGGGTCGTGGGCCGCGGTGCGCGGCTTGGTGAGCGCGCGGCGGGTGGGGACGGCGGTCTCGGCGATGTCCTCGGTCGCGCCCTCGACGCCGCCGAAGCTGGCCACGAGCCGGGTGACGATCGCCTGGGCGGAGACCTGGTTCTCGCCGATGGCCGCGTACAGGGACGCGACGTCGGCCAGGTGCAGCTCGCGGGCGATCGTCATGAGCGAGTCGGTGGTGAGCATGCGTTGCAGGGGCAGGCCCTGCTTGCGCATGGCCTTGACGATGAGGTCCTTGCCGGACTCGATCGCGATGTCGCGGCGTTCCTTGTTGAAGTACTGACGGATCTTGGTGCGGGCCCGTGGGCTCTGCACGAAGCCCAGCCAGTCCTGCGACGGGCCGGCCGTCTCGGACTTCGACGTGAAGATCTCGACCACGTCGCCGTTGGACAGGCGGCTCTCCAGCGGTACCAGCTTGTTGTTGACCTTGGCACCGATGCACTTGTGACCGACCTCGGTGTGCACCGCGTACGCGAAGTCGACCGGCGTGGAGTCCTTGGGCAGGGCGATGACCCCGCCCTTGGGGGTGAAGACGTAGACCTCCTGCGCCGACAGGTCGAAGCGCAGCGAGTCGAGGAAGTCGCTCGGGTCGCTGGCCTCGCGCTGCCAGTCGAGCAGCTGGCGCAGCCAGGTCATCTCGTCGATGTGCGCCGGCGGGCCGACGACCGTGGCGTCCTTCTTCTCCTTGTAGCGCCAGTGCGCCGCGATGCCGTACTCCGCCGTGCGGTGCATCGCGTTCGTGCGGATCTGCATCTCGACCGGCTTGCCGGTCGGGCCGATGACCGTCGTGTGCAGCGACTGGTACATGTTGAACTTCGGCATCGCGATGTAGTCCTTGAAGCGACCCGGCACCGGCTGCCAGTTCGCGTGGATCACACCGAGCGCCGCGTAGCAGTCACGCACCGTGTCGACGAGGATCCGCACCCCGATGAGGTCGTAGATCTCCGTGAAGTCGCGGCCGCGCGCGATCATCTTCTGGTAGATCGAGTACAGGTGCTTGGGCCGGCCCGTCACCTCGGCCTTGATCTTGGCCGACTTGAGGTCGATCGCGACCCGGTTGGTGACCGTGCCGAGCAGCGCGTCGCGCTGGGGCGCGTGCTCGCTGACCAGCCGGTTGATCTCCTCGTGCCGCTTGGGGTAGAGGGCGGCGAACGAGAGATCCTCCAGTTCCCACTTGATGGTGTTCATGCCCAGCCGGTGGGCCAGCGGAGCGAGGATCTCCAGGGTCTCCCGGGCCTTCTGCTCGCGCTTGGGCTGCGGCAGGAAGGCCAGGGTACGCATGTTGTGCAGGCGGTCGGCCAGCTTGATCACGAGTACCCGCGGGTCGCGCGCCATCGCCACGACCATCTTGCGGATGGTCTCGGCCTTGGCCGCGTCGCCGAGCTTGACCTTGTCGAGCTTGGTCACCCCGTCGACGAGCAGGGCCACCTCGCTGCCGAAGTCGGCGCGCATCTGCTCGAGCGTGTAGTCGGTGTCCTCGATGGTGTCGTGCAGCAGCGCGGCGACCAGCGTGGTGGTGTCCATGCCCAGGTTCGCCAGGATCGTGGCGACCGCGAGCGGGTGCGTGATGTACGGGTCGCCGGACTTGCGGAACTGCCCCAGGTGCCAGGCGGACGCCGCGTCGTAGGCGCGCTGCAGCAGCCGGATGTCGGCCTTCGGGTGGGCGCCCCGGTGGGTCGCGATCAGCGGCTCGAGCACCTCGGGCACCTGCTGGCCCTGCCACGGGGCGTTGAACCGGGCCAGCCTGGCGCGCATGCGCCGCCCAGTGGGGGCGCTGGCCAGGCCGAAGCCGCCCGAGGTGGGCTCGCCCTCAACGCCGTGGGAGCCGTTCGTCGGACGCGGACCGTCGGCCGCGCCGAGCTTGTCCTCGTCCTCGCGCAGCGTCAACTCCCCGTCGAGGGGCTCGTCGTCACGCACGAGGCTCCATGGTCCCTCGTCCGGATCGTGGGGGTGCGGCGTCTCGTCCACCGCTCGAACCAAACCCTCCACCGGAGGGGCGATATCCCCGGGCACCGGCCGCTCCTCACCTGTCGGACCGCTGTCGGAAAGGCCATCGTACCCGTGATCGGCCGCGTCGGCTCTGGTCACAACCCCCAGTTTCCTCCGGGACCGGTCGATGTCGCGGGGATCACGCCGGAAACGGTCGTCACACCCGCAGCAGCGCGTACGGCTCGTGGGCCGCCAACCGTGCCCGCCCACCGAGGAATTCGAGCTCCAGGAGCACCGTCAGGCCCGCCACGACGCCCCCCGCCCGGGCCACGAGCCCGAGGGTGGCCTCGGCGGTGCCGCCGGTGGCGAGCACGTCGTCGACCACCAGGACGCGCTGGCCGGGGGCGAAGGCGTCCGTGTGCACCTGCAGGGCCGCCGAGCCGTACTCCAGGGCGTACTGGGCGGTGTGGGTGGCCCGGGGCAGCTTGCCGGCCTTGCGTACGGGCACGACGCCCACGCCGGCCGCGTACGCCATGGCGGCGGCCATGACGAACCCGCGCGCCTCGATGCCGGCCACCACGTCGAACGAGCCCACCCCGTAGTGCGCCACGGTCGCGTCGATGATCTCGCGGAAGGCGTCGCCGTCGGCGAACAGCGGGGTGAGGTCCTTGAAGACGATGCCGGGCTGGGGGAAGTCGGGCACGTCCACGATCCGGCTCGCCACCAGGGCGGCGATCTTCGGCCCGCCGTCACCACGGGCCGGGGGCGCCGCCACGCCGGCGTCGACGTCTGCCATGCCGATTCCTCCCAACCACACCGGAAAAGCCTCGAGGCGTCCGTCCCGCGACCAACGCGGTACGGACGCCTCGATAATGCCAGGAGCCTGGCTGTCGCAAGCCATCCGGTGGAGCGCTTTTCTCCGCGGGATGGTCGGCGACCGTCGACTCAGCGGCGCTTGCCGCCCCCCGCCTTCGAACCCGGTTTGGACCCGCCGGGCCGCTTGCGCTGCCCGGGCCGGGA
>JAEZGP010000537.1 GCA_023437285.1 Actinomycetes bacterium
CCCCCGTACCCAGAACAGCGATCTTGCAGCACACCGCCACACTCACGCACCCAGACCAGCGATCTTGACAGCGGCAAGTGCGTTTTCGCACCCGAGAAGCCGATCTTGCCTGCCGTGGACCATCCCGTCGCGGTTGCCCCGCGTCGCAGGCCCCTCGCGTCGCAGGCCCCTCGCGTCGCAGGCCCCACGCGTCGCAGGCCCCACGCGTCGCAGGCCCCTCCGGTTGTGGGCCCTTTCGCCGAAGGTTGCATCCGCCCAGGTCGCACCCGTCAAAGGCCTACTCCCGGCGCAAGTCGCAGCCCGGCGCAGTCGCGCGCCCCGACGCGGGCGCCTTCTCAGGCCCGCTCCGCACGTTGATCCGTGTTTTCGGTACGGGAGGCGTAGCAGGCCGCCGCCTCTGCACCGAAAATGGCGATCTTGGAGCACGCCGCTGCACCGACGCACCCGAGCTAGCGATCATGGCTGAGGTGACTGCGCGATCGCACCCGAGACGCCGATCTTGCCTGCCGCAGCCGCCCGCCGACTTGCCTGCCGCACCCGAGACGCCGATCTTGCCTAGCGCAGTCGCCCGCCGGCTTGCCTGCCGCACCCGAGTCGCCGATCTTGCCTAGCGCAGTCGCCCGCCGGCCGGGCCAGGCCGGGTCAGGCCGGGTCAGGTCAGGTCAGGTGGAGAGGTCTACTTCTTCCCAGCCGGGCGGGTCGCCGTGGTACTCGCCGCGCAGGATGACGGCCCACTCCAGCGCCCAACGGCGCTGGCCGATGGCGTTCGAGTCGATCAAGCCTGGCAGGCGGACCCGCTGGCGTTCGGCCTCCAGGTACGCCCAGTCCAGGCAGTAGAACAGGTCCAGGGCGCGGGCCGCTTCGTCGGCCGGGCGGGCCGCCGGCAGGGTACGGGAGCGCCAGGCGGCGTACGTCTCCTTGGACGGCAGGTGCGGCAGCTGTGGCACGAGGGTGTCGGGGGCCGGCTGGGCGGGGTCGAGGCGCGGGACCAGGCCGACGAGCCAGGCCAGCGCGTACAGGGCCTCCAGGTGCAGGGCGAACGAGCGGTGGTCGCCCTCGCCGGAGGACAGGAAGTGCCATTCGGGCTTGGTGAGGTGTTCGAGCAGGCGGGCGTCGAGCAGCCAGGCGGTCGCCGCGGCGGACGGCATGCCGAAGCAGCGGGCGAGCACGACGTTGAGGATCGCGGTGCGTGCCTCAAGTTCGGCGACGGAGCGTAGCTCCACGGTGTCGGCGGCGTCCCAGACGAGGGGGAACTGTTCGGGTGGCAGGGGGAGGTTCAGCCGGCGCAGCTCATCGAGGCTTGCCGCGCGTACCCGTCGCGGATCAGGAACGGCAATGGCCACCGTCGGTCTGCCTTACGTTTGTGCGCCTCGTCTGTTGGCCGCGACTGTAGCCCTCTTGGGTGGGAAGCGAAAGCTGGAGCGTCACTGCGGGTCACGGTGGGCGGTTTCGGGGCTGAAGGCGGGTACGCACACGGCGACGTATTCGGCGCCGTCGGGGTCGGGGGTCGTGTACCGGATCCGCTCGCCGGCCCGGGTGAGGATGGCCTGCCCGGCGCCGACGTCGTACACCCCGTCGGGCGTCTCGACGCGTACGCTGCCCCGCAGCACGAGGGTGATCTCGTCGAAGTCGGGCGCCTGGGCGGGTTCGGTCCAGCCACCGGGGGCCACCATGCGCGCCACGGACACGCCCTCGTCGCCGGTACTGGCTTTCCCGACGTACTCGTCAATGACCTTTCCACCTGGCACCGGGATGCGGGTGGGCTGCCCGATGAGCTCGGCCATCACGAACCTCCTGCGGCTATCCGATCAAGAACAAGACCAGGGAGTACGGGTGGGGAGGCGGCGATCTCCACCGCCCCCGCGGCGGTATCGCGCGCCGCGGGGATCCGCTCGGCGTCGTCGGCGCGCAGCTCGTAGAGCACGTCGCCGGCGCGCACGCGGTCACCCGGCTTGCGGTGCAGCAGGACGCCGGCGGCGGCGCTGACCGGGTCCTCCTTGCGCGCGCGGCCGGCGCCGAGGCGCCAGGCGGCCAGGCCGATCGCCATGGCGTCGACGGCGGCGACGAAGCCGTCCCGGTCGGCGCGGACGGTTTCGATCTCGCGGGCGGTAGGCAGCGGCGCGTCGGGGTCGCCGCCCTGGGCGGTCACGAGTGCCCGCCAGGCGTCCATGGCGCGGCCGTCGCGCAGCGCGTCGGCGGGGTCGACGCCGTCGAGGCCGGCGGCCGCGCGCATCTCGCGGGCGAGGGCGAGGGTGAGTTCGACGACGTCGGCCGGGCCGCCGCCGGCGAGGACCTCGACGGACTCGGTGACCTCGAGCGCGTTGCCGACGGCGAGGCCCAGCGGGGTGGACATGTCGGTGAGCAGGGCGACGGTGCGTACGCCGTGGTCGTGGCCGAGCTGGACCATGGTGCGGGCGAGTTCGGTGGCATCGGCGCGGTCCTTCATGAAGGCGCCCGACCCGGTCTTGACGTCGAGGACCAGCGCGGACGTGCCCTCGGCGATCTTCTTGCTCATGATGGAGCTGGCGATGAGCGGGATCGCCTCGACCGTGCCGGTCACGTCGCGCAGGGCGTACAGCTTGCGGTCGGCCGGCGCCAGGCCCTCGCCGGCCGCGCAGATGGCCGCGCCGACGGCGGCGAGTTGGGCGATGAACTCGTCGTTGCTGAGGTTGGCGCGGAAGCCGGGGATGGCCTCCAGTTTGTCGAGGGTGCCGCCGGTGTGGCCGAGGCCGCGGCCGGACAGTTGCGGTACGGCCGCGCCGCACGCCGCGACGAGCGGGGTCAACGGCAGCGTGATCTTGTCGCCGACGCCGCCCGTGGAGTGCTTGTCGACGGTCGGTCGCGGTACGGAGCTGAGGTCGAGCCGCTCCCCCGACGCGATCATCGCCGAGGTCCAGCGGGCGATCTCGGGTGCGGTCATGCCGCGCAGCAGGATCGCCATGGCCAGCGCCGACATCTGCTCGTCGGCGACGACACCCCGGGTGTACGCGTCGACGACCCAGTCGATCTGCCCGTCGGTGAGCGCGCCTCCGTCGCGTTTGGCGCGGATGACGTCGACGGCGGTGTACGCCTGCGTCACGCCGGGAACTCCTCGCCGATCTCGGCCGGTGGCGGTCCCTCGCCGGCCCAGGCGAGCGAGCCGTCGGACTCCACGACGACGACCCGGGGGGTGCGGGCCCGGCCCCACGCCACGGCGGCGGCCGAGGTGGGCCAGTAGGCGCCCTCTTCGAGGATGCCGGCCTCCGCGTCGTCGACGCTCGCGGAGCGTTCCCAGTACGCGCTCCACACCGGCTGCCCGCCGTCGGAGTCGGTGTGCACGAACACGGTGCCGCGGCCGACCCACTCCCGCAGCGCGGCCGGCACGTCGGCGGCGACGTCCTCGCCGGGCTCGTCGCGGGTACCGGTGATCTCGACCAGGTCGGCCACGTCGAAGGCGAACGGGAGCAGTTCGGCCATGCTGCGCGGCCCGTCGGGAGCGTCGACGAGACAGGTGGGCCCGCCGTGCTCCCAGAGCAGTTGCCGGCAGCGGCCACACGGCATGATCGCGGTGCCGGCCGCGTCGACGCAGGCCAGCGCGACCAACCGGCCGCCGCCGGTGGCGTGCAGCGCGGAGATCACCCCGCACTCGGCGCAGAGCGCCACGCCGTACGCGGCGTTCTCCACGTTGCAGCCGGCGACCACCCGCCCGTCGTCGACGAGCGCGGCGGCTCCGACGGGATACTTCGAGTACGGCGCGTACGCGCGGCCCATCACGTCGATGGCCGCGGCCCGCAGCGCGGGCCAGTCGATCTCCACCTGCTGCACCAGACCATTGGATCACGTCAAGGTAAAGGTCATCCCTTGACGTACGGTTTACCGTCCGCGGCCGGGGCGCGCACCCTCCCGACCAGGCCGGCCACGGCGACAATGGTGATCAGGTAGGGCGCCATGCTGAGGAACTGCGACGGAATCGGGCTGCCGATCGTGGACAGGAACGTCTGCAGGGCCTCGACGAAGCCGAACAGCAGGGCGGCCAGCATCGCGCCGATCGGGTTCCACCGCCCGAAGATCATCGCGGCGAGCGCGATGAAGCCCTTGCCGGCGCTCATGCCCTTGCTGAACTGGAAGCCCGCGTCGAGCACCAGGTACGACCCGCCGATGCCGGCGATCACGCCGGCCACGGCGACGTTCCAGTACCGCAGGCCGAGGACCCGTACGCCCACCGTGTCGGCGGCGGTGGGGTGCTCGCCCACCGACCGGGTACGCAGGCCCCAGCGCGTCCCGAACAGCCCGAAGTGGATCAGTACGGCGAGGATGAACACCAGGTAGACCAGCGCGTTCCAGCGGAACAGGATCGGCCCGAGGACGGGAATGTCGCCCAGCAGCGGAATCTCGATGATCGGCAGTTGCGCCGGGGCGTTGAAGTGCTCGGCGTCGTCGGTCATCACCCGCTCGAACAGGAAGCCCGTCAGGCCGGTACACAGCACGATGAGGATGACGCCGAGAATGACCTGGTCAACCCGGTAACGGATGGCGAAGAAGCCGAGCAGCAGCCCGATGAGCAGGCCCGCCGCGCCGCCCCCGAGCACGCCGACCCAGACGCTGGCCGCGACCGTCGCGAACATGGCCGCCGCGAACGCGCCGAGCAGAAACTGGCCCTCGATCGCCACGTTGATCACGCCGCTGCGTTCGCACAGCACGCCGGCCAGCGCGCCGAACACGAGCGGCACGGACAGCCCGATCGTCTGCCGGATCACGTTGATCACCGGCATGAACTGCAACCCTTCGTCCGCGGCGGAGACCTGCGAACACAGCAGCGACAGCACCAGCGCCAGCGCGGCCACGGCGACCAGCCACACGAAGAACCGCCTCGCGTTCAGCGCGAGCAGCGCCACCCCGGCCGCGACAGTGATCAGCCCGAACACGATCGCGCCGGCGCGGCCCGGGATCGTCAGCGACGCCCCCTCGGCGTTCTCGCTGAGCACGAACCTGGCGTCCATCTGGGCATGGGCGAGCAGCCCGAACAGGACCGCCGCGACGATGCCGAGCGCGACGAACGCCGCGCCGGCCCGCCGCTCCCGGGTCCAGAAGCTCGGGCGCACGACCACATGAGGCGCCTCATCCGCCACGACGGTCGTCATCCGGTCACCTCCGCAACGCTGCGGCACCCGGATGACCTATCACAGAGCTGATGATTCACTCGCTGACGCTCGCTCATGCGTCACCAGCCCTTCGCGACGGTGGTCTCGAGGCGGCCGGTGCGGCCGGCCCGCAGGCGGAACACGGAGCGTACGAGCGCCGGAGCCGCGATGAACAGCACGATCAGGGCGGTCAGCACGTCGACCAGGTCGACGGGGATGCCCGAGAATGACTGCATCCGGTTGCCGCCGGCGCGCAGCGCCCCGAACAGCAGCGCCGCGAGCAGGACGCCCCACGGCTTGCCCCGGCCGAGCAGCGCGACCGTGATGCCGTCGAAGCCGATGTTGCCCGCCACGGAGCCGGTCAACGCGCCGGCGGTGCCGAGCAGTACGGTCGTGCCGCCCAGGCCGGCCAGCGCGCCGGCGATGATCATCGTGCCCGTGTACGAGACGGCGACGCTCATCCCGGCGGTACGGGCGGCGTCGGGGTTGAGGCCCACGGCCCGCAGTTCGAAGCCGAACGTGGAACGGTTGAGCAACCACGCCACCGCGACCACGGCCGCGACGCTGAGCAGGATGCCCAGGTGCACGCGCAGGTCGCCGCCGGCCAGCTTCGGCAGCAGGCCGGTGGAGTCCACCGGCTTGCTGATCGCGTCGCTGCGGTTGGGGTCCTGCACGCCGTTCTGCACGATCAACCAGGACAGGAAGTACAGGGCGATGTAGTTGAGCATGATCGTGGTGATGACCTCGTGCGCGCCGGTGCGCGCCTTGAGGATGCCCGGCACGAAGCCGTACACGGCGCCGCCCAGGGCGCCCGCGATCAGCACCAGGATCACGTGCAGGCCCGGCGGCAGGTGCAGGCCGAAGCCGACCAGGCCGGCGACGGCGGCGCCCATGATGGCCTGGCCCTGCGCGCCGATGTTGAACAGGCCGCCCCGGAAGGCCAGCGCGACGGCGAGGCCGGTGAACACCAGCGGCGCGGTGTAGGTCAGCGTCTCCGACAGCGGATACAGCGCGAGCCAGATCGTGTTCTCGCCGTTGAGCCAGCCGCTGACCGCCGCCGGGTCGACGATCGCGCCCTTGAACAGGTTCGCGTACGCCTCACTGATCGCCGACCAGCTCGCCGACAGCGCGTCGCCGGGGCCGGCGAAGAAGTACCCGTACGTCGCGGTCACGTCCGGGTCGGACAGGCAGATGAGTACGCCGCCGATGACCATCGCGAGCACCAGCGACAGCACGGTGACGGTGATTGTGTTGGCGCTCCACAGCGCCGCGATGAACCGGTTTCCGGCCGGCGGGCCGGGCACCTCGGCGGCGTCGGTCGTCCGCAGCGCGGTGGCCGCCGTTTCCTTCGGGGTATGTTCGGCTCCGGCGGGCTCCTTGTCGGGGGAGCTCGCGTTGCCTTCGGGTTCCTGGCCGAGGATCACTCCCCTCCCCCTTCGGTGGTCTCCGGCGCGTCCTCGGTCGTCCCTGGCGCGTCGGTGATGCCGGCCATCAACAGGCCGATGCGCTCGCGCGACTCGGTCGCCGGCACGGTGGCGAGGATGCGACCCCGGTACATGACCGCCACCCGGTCGGCCAGCGAGATGACCTCGTCGAGTTCGCTGGAGATCAGGAGTACGGCCGCGCCGGCGTCGCGCGCGGCGATGACCCGCTTGTGGATGAACTCGATCGAGCCGACGTCCACGCCGCGGGTGGGCTGGGCGGCCACGAGCAGGGTCAGTGGACGCGACATCTCGCGGGCCACGATGACCTTCTGCTGGTTGCCGCCCGACAGGGTGCTCACGGGCGCCTGGTGCGAGGGCGTACGCACGTCGAACTCGTCGACCCGCTGCTGGGCCGCGGCGTCGATGCGATCCAGCCGCAGCGCGATCTTCGAACCGAACGGCTCCCGGTCGTACTGGTCGAGGATCAGGTTCTCGGCGATCGTGAACTCCTTGATCAGGCCGTCCACGCTGCGGTCCTCGGGGATGTAGCCGACACCGGCGGCGAGCACGTCCTTGGTGCGCCGGCCGAGCAGCTGTTCGCCGTTGAGGGTGGCCGTGCCGGCGAGCGCGTGGCGCAGCCCCATGACCGCCTCGACCAGTTCGGTCTGCCCGTTGCCCTGCACGCCGGCCAGGCCGAGCACCTCTCCAGCGCGTACCTCCAGGTCGACGCCGTCGACGGCGCGGTGGCCGCGCTCGTCGGCGACCGCGAGGCCCGCGACGGCGAGCACCACGTCGCCGGGTTCCGCCGGGGCCTTCTCGACGCGCAGCATCACCTGGCGGCCCACCATGAGCGAGGCCAGCTCCGCCTCGCTCGCGTCGGGGGCGGCGGTGCCGACCGTACGGCCCCGGCGTACGACCGTGATGCGGTCGGCGATCGCCTTGACCTCTTTGAGCTTGTGGGTGATGAAGACGATGGACTTGCCGGCCGCCTTGAGCGAGCGCATGACCTCGAGCAGTTCGGCCGTCTCGTTGGGGGTCAGCACGGCCGTCGGCTCGTCGAGGATGAGCAGGTCGACGTCGCGGGTGAGCGCCTTGATGATCTCGACCCGTTGCTGTACGCCCACGGGGAGGTCCTCGACGATCGCGTCCGGGTCGACGCGCAGCCCGTACCGGTCGGAGACCGCGCGCACATCGCGCCGCGCGCGGACGCGGTCGAGCACGCCGAGCGGGCCGCCGCGGGCACGCTCGGCGCCCAACATGACGTTCTCCGCGACGGTGAACACCGGTACGAGCATGAAGTGCTGGTGGACCATGCCGATGCCGGCGTGGATGGCGTCGCGGGGACCCTTGATCTGGCGCGGCTCACCGTCGATCAGGATCTCGCCCTCGTCGGGCTGGATCAGCCCGTACAGGACGTTCATGAGCGTTGACTTGCCCGCGCCGTTTTCGCCGAGCAGGGCGTGGATCTCGCCGGGCTCGACGGTGAGGTCGATGTGGTCGTTGGCGACCACGTCACCGAACCTCTTCGTGATGCCGCGCAGTTCGAGTTTCAGCGGGGCCTCCTTACCGCACGGACACCAGGTGGACCGACACCGGCCCCCACGGTGCGAATGATCTCACCATGGGGGCCGGGCTGTAACTACTTCGGCGCGGCCGGAGAGTTGACGTTGATCGTGCCGGCGATGATGTCCGCCTTGAGCTTGTCGATCTCGGCCTTCAGCTCGGCCGGGACCTTGCTCTCGTAGTCGTGGTACGGGGCGAGAGACACGCCGTTGTTGGCCAGGGTGCCGACGTACGGCGCCTTCAGGTCCTCGCCGCCCGCGCCCTTGACCACCGCGTCCGTCACCGCGTCGGTGACGTTCTTGACGACCGTGGTGATGAACGCCGGGCAGTTCTCCGCGTTGCTCACGCAGCCGTCCTGGTCGACCCAGATGACGGCGTACTTGCCGCCCGAGGCCTTGGCCGCCGACGCCGTACCCGTGCCGGTCTTGCCGGCCACCGGGAAAATGATGTCGGCGCCCTGCGCGACGAACGCGTCGCTCTTCGCCTTGCCCTTGTCCGGCGCGTCGAAGTCCTCGGTGAAGGTGCCGGTCTGCTTTTCCTTGTTCCAGCCGAGCACCTGGACGTTCTTGCTCTTCGCCTTGTTGTACTCGGCGACGCCGTCCGCGTAACCGTCCATGAAGATGGTCACGGGCGGGATCTTCATACCGCCGTAGGTGGCCACCTTGTTCGACTTCGTCATGCCACCGGCCAGGTAGCCGGCGAGGAACGCCGCCTGCTCCGTGCGGTACTGCATGGTGTGGACGTTGGGCAGCGTGGAGCCGGCGTCGACGATGCCGAACTGCTGGTTCGGGTTGGCCTTGGCGACCTTCTCCAGGGCGGTCGACATGAGGCCGCCGACCGCGAGGATGAAGTCGCACTTCTGCTGCACGTACCCGTTGAGGTTGGGCTCGTAGTCGGCCTCGGTCTTGGACTGGACGTTCTTGATCTCGATCGCCGGGTTCTTGGCCTTGGCGTTCTGCAGGCCCAGCCAGGCGCTGGCGTTGAAGGACTTGTCGTCCAGGCCACCCTGGTCGGTCACCATGCAGGCCGTGTACGCCTTGCCGGTCGGGCTGGCGGCCGTGCCGCCGCTGTTCTCGGTGGGCTTTTCGCCACACGCCGTCACCGCGAGGGTCAGGCCCCCGGCAGCGACGAGAGCGATAAACCTCATCCCACGCACTGGGCGCAAGACGTATCTCCTTCCCCACAGGCCACGCGCGTCTTACGCGCCGGCTTATAAGCGGGAGCGTAACCGCGCTGAGTGCCCAAATGATGGACAAGAAGGCACCCTGTGCCACACGGTGACCCGCTCGTGATGCTTCCGTGTCCCACGTGACCTAAGCCACGCGATAGCACGCATATTACGCGTATATTAGGTGGTTTTTCGCCACTTGGCCGGGTGCCGATCCATCAGCGCCAGAACACAGCAACCGCGGCGTTTACCAAGGTCAGACCGACAATCGCCAGGAAGTGACCCTTGTTCACCTCTTCCCGCTTACGCGAGAAGAAGACCATGGCGAACAGACCCACCGTGATCAGCAGCTTGACGGCCAGCTTGATCGGGTCGGGTTCGTTGTCGCCGCCGCCCCGCAGCGGCGCCGCGAGCCCGATACCGGTGACCAACTGGATCCCGACGCCCCACAGCATCGCCTGATTGATCCGGAGCTTGCCGGTCAGATACTGCGCCACCGAGCCACCCAGCAACAGGGCAAAGCCGATCAGGTGGGCGTACAACAGGATAAGCCGCAAGGCCTCCATGCCTGACTCCTTCTCAATCCCTGTTCCGCACGGCCGCGCGGAACCCTTTGATGCCCAGGACGCCGACGACCGTGCCGATCGTCAGCGACGCTGCGATGAGTAGCGCGTGGATCCACAGAAAGCCGGTCGGCGACCCGGTGTCCCCATGCCATGAGCGCGGGTCGTCCCAGATCGCCTTGCCGAACCGCGGCCAGATGACCCAGGTCCAGACGCCGACCAGCACGAGAAACCCGGCCCACCGCCGCGACAGCATCACGCCGGGAGTATGACACCGCCCTTCTGACAACACCCTGAGCCTCACGCCCCCCCGCCGACCCCAACCCACTCCCCGCCCACCCCCCGTCCCCCTCCGTCCACCCCGACGTTTGGGTGGTTCCGCGTGGAATCTCGCGCCGTCGTTACGCGCGAAACCACCCAAACGTCGGCCGGACGGGACGGTGGTGGGG
>JAEZGP010000269.1 GCA_023437285.1 Actinomycetes bacterium
GAAGCCGAACATGCGCGGCTTGCGGGTCGCGTTGCCGGCCGCGTAGTCCTCCTCGTACCCCAGCCAGTACGCGCTGATGTTGCCGGCGTTGCCGACCGGCAGGCAGTGGATGTCGGGGGCGTCGCCGAGCGCCTCGACGATCTCGAAGGAGGCGGTCTTCTGGCCCTGCAGCCGGTCGGGGTTGACCGAGTTGACCAGCGCCACCGGGTAGTCGATGGCGAGCTTGGAGGCCAGCGACAGGCAGTCGTCGAAGTTGCCGGCGACCTGCAGCGGCCGGGCGCCGTGCACCAGCGCCTGCGCCATCTTGCCGAGGGCGATCTTGCCGGCGGGGATGAGGACCGCGCAGGTGAGCCCGGCGCGCGCGGCGTAGGCGGCCGCCGACGCGGAGGTGTTGCCGGTGGAAGCGCAGATGACGGCCTTGGCGCCGGCCTCGACGGCCTTGGAGACGGCCACCGTCATGCCCCGGTCCTTGAACGAGCCGGTCGGGTTGGCGCCCTCCACCTTGAGGTACACGTCGCAGCCCGTACGGTCGCTGAGGATGGGCGCGGGCACGAGCGGCGTGTTGCCCTCGTGCAGCGTCACCACCGGCGTGGTGGCGGTGACCGGCAGCCGGTCCCGGTACGCCTCGATCAACCCGCGCCACATAGCGTTGCTCCCTTTACTCTCCCTCGACCCGCATCACGCTGGTCACGTCCCGGACGATATCCAGCGACCGCAGCTGGCGCACCGTCTCGCTAAGCGCGGCGTCGGTGGCCGCGTGCGTGACGATGACCAGGACGGCCCCCGCGCCGCGGCCCTCCTGACGGACGGTCTGGATGCTCACGTCCTGCTGGGCGAAGACGCCCGCGACCGCGGACAGTACGCCCGCCTTGTCCGCCACGTCCAGTGAGATGTGATACCGGGTGACGACCTCGCCCATCGACCGGATGCGCAGGTCGGCGTACGCGGACTCGCTCGCGGCGCGGACCCCGGCGAGCCGGTTGCGGGCCACGGCGACCATGTCGCCAACGACGGCGCTGGCGGTCGGCGCGCCGCCAGCGCCCCGGCCGTAGAACATCAGCTGCCCGGCCGCCTCGGCCTCGACGAACACGGCGTTGAACGCGTCGCCGACGCTCGCCAGCGGGTGGGTACGCGGGATCATCGCGGGGTGTACGCGCACGGAGACGGCGTCGTCGGCGCGTGACGCGATGCACAGCAGTTTGATGGTGGCGCCCATCTCCCGGGCGGCGGCCATGTCGGCGGCGGTGACCTCGGTGATGCCCTCGCGGTAAACGTCGGCGGCGCGGACCCGGGTGTGGAATGCCAGGGACGCGAGGATCGCCGCCTTGGCCGCGGCGTCGAAGCCCTCGATGTCGGCGGTCGGGTCGGCCTCGGCGTAGCCGAGCGCGGTCGCCTCGTCCAGGGCCTCGGCGAAGCCGGCGCCGGAGGCGTCCATGCGGGAGAGGATGAAGTTCGTGGTGCCGTTGACGATGCCCGTGACGCGGGTGATCTGGTCGCCGTGCAGCGACTCCCGCAGCGGGCGGAGCAGCGGGATCGCCCCGGCGACGGCCGCCTCGTAGTACAGGTCGGCGCCGCCCTCGGCGGCCGCGTCGTGCAGGGCGGGGCCGTCCTCGGCGAGTAGGGCCTTGTTGGCGGTGACGACGCTCTTGCCGGAGCGCAGCGCCTCGACGAGCCAGGTGCGGGCCGGCTCGATGCCGCCGACGACCTCGACCACCATGTCGACGTCGTCGCGCTTCACGAGACCGAGGGCATCGGTGGTGAACAGCGACGGGTCGATCGGCACGTCGCCGCGGTCGAGGCCGAGCCGCCGCACGGCGACGCCCACGAGTTGCAGCGGCGCGCCGATGCGCGCGGTGAGGTCGGCCTCCTGTTCGCGCATGAGGCGCACGACCTCGGCGCCGACGGTGCCACAGCCCAGGAGGGCCACCTTCACGGGTTCGCCAGCCATCTCTCAGCCCACATCCAGTGCCAACAGGTCGTCTTCGGTCTCCCGCCGTACGATCACCCGGGCGACCCCGTCGGCCACCGCGAGCACGGGCGGCCGGGGCACATGGTTGTAGTTGCTCGCCATGCTCCGGCAGTACGCGCCCGTTGCGGGCACCGCGAGAAGATCTCCGGGCTGCACGTCTCCGGGCAGGAATTCATCCTGCACGATGATGTCTCCGGACTCACAAT
Organism: Actinomycetes bacterium; assembly: GCA_023437285.1. Taxonomy (GTDB): domain Bacteria; phylum Actinomycetota; class Actinomycetes; order Mycobacteriales; family Micromonosporaceae; genus Luedemannella. The sequence continues at coordinate 2,176 of JAEZGP010000269.1, forward strand.
GTTTTCCCACGACGCGGGCGAGGATCGGCGGCGCGCTGGAGGTGCGGCCGGCGACCGTGGCGCTGTAGTGGGCGTCGTACAGGGCCGTGCGGATGTTGTCGCTCATCCCGCCGTCGACACTCACGTACGTACGGATGCCGTCGACGTCCTTGACCGTGCCGACCTCGTAGAGGGTGAACACGGCCGGCCCGACGATCGCCCGCCCGGGCTCCACACTCAGCCGCGGCACCGCGAGGCTACGCAGCCCGCACTCTTCCGCGACGATCTTGCGCAGGCCGGCGGCCAGGTCGGCGGCCGACGACGGGGTGTCCTGCGACGTGTACGCGATGCCGTAGCCGCCGCCGAGGTCCAGCTCGGGCAGCTCGACGCCGTGCTCGTCGCGGATCGCGGCGTGCAGCGCCAGCACCCGTCGCGCCGAGATCTCGAACCCCGACGTGTCGAAGATCTGCGACCCGATGTGCGAGTGCAGGCCCACCAGCTCCAGCACGTCCTCGTGCAGGATCCGGGCGGCCGCCTTCGCCGCCGCCCCGCTGGCCAGCGAGAAGCCGAACTTCTGGTCCTCGTGCGCCGTCGCGATGAACTCGTGCGTGTGCGCCTCGACGCCCACCGTGACGCGGATCATGACCTTCGGCCGCACGCCCCGCTCGCGGGCCAG
>JAEZGP010000543.1 GCA_023437285.1 Actinomycetes bacterium
TCGTCGCGGGCGGCGGCCGCGCCGGCCAGCGCGCCGGAACGCAGCGCGAAGCTGATGCCCTCCCGGGTCCACGGTTCGAGCAGGCCGGCGGCGTCGCCGGCGCCGAGGACGCGGCCGCGCCGCAGCGGCGAGTCGTCGGTGCGGCAGCGGGTCAGGTGCCCGGAGTCGTGCAGCGGCGCGATCCCGGAAAGGCCCAGCTGGCCCACGAACGAGGCCAGGTAGTCCTTCGTCTCGGCGCCGGAGCCGCGCGCCGCGATCACGCCGACCGTGAGGTAGTCGTCCTTCGGGAACACCCACCCGTACGAGCCGGGCAGCGGTCCCCAGTCGATGAGCAGCCGCCCGCGCCACGCCTCCCGCAGCTCGGCGTCCGCCGGCAGTTCCACCTCAAGACCCAGATCCACCTGCGCGTACGCGACGCCGACGTGGCGTGACGTGACTGCACCGGAGCCGTCGGCGCCCACCACGACCCGCCCGGCCACGGCCGTACCGTCGCCGAGCTCCACCCGTACGCCCTCGGGGGTTTCGGCAAGCGCGCGGACCGTGACGCGCTGGCGGACCTCGGCGCCGGCGGACGCCGCGGCGGCGCGCAGCGCGTCGTCGAACTCGGCACGCGCGACCATGCTGACCAGGGGACGCGCGCAGGTACGGGTCACCGGGGCGCGGCCGACATGGGTAAACGTGACGCGGTGCACCAGGTCGCGGGCGGGCACGGCGAAGCCGGCGGGCAGCGTCGCGAGCGACGTGCCGATGAGGCCCCCGCCGCAGGTCTTGTAGCGCGGGTGCTCGGCGCGTTCGAGGACGAGCGTGCGCGCGCCGGCGCCGGCCGCCGCGTGCGCCGCCGACAAACCGGCCGGACCGGCCCCAACCACCACGACGTCCCATGCGCCCTCGCCCACGGGGGGCAGCCTACGCAAAACCGCGCCGGGAGGCCCGTTGCGCGATGTTGATCAAGTGGTTAACGTGCGCGTCATGAGTGACCCGGAGCGCGCTACCAAGATCCTGCTGACCGAGGCGGAGATGCCCCGGCAGTGGTACAACCTGCTGGCCGACCTGCCCACCCCGCCGCCGCCCGTGCTGCACCCCGGCACGATGCAGCCGGTCGGGCCGGACGACCTGGCGCCGCTGTTCCCGATGTCGCTCATCCTGCAGGAGGTGGCGACCGACCGGTATGTGGACATCCCGGAGGAGGTCCTCGACGTCTACCGGCTGTGGCGACCCTCCCCGCTGTTCCGCGCGCACCGGCTGGAGAAGGCGCTCGGCACCCCCGCGAAGATCTTCTACAAGTACGAGGGCGTATCGCCAGCCGGGTCGCACAAGCCGAACACGGCCGTGCCGCAGGCGTACTACAACGCGCAGGCCGGCATCACCCGGCTCACCACGGAGACCGGCGCCGGGCAGTGGGGCACGTCGCTGGCGTTCGCGTGCGCACAGTACGGGCTGGACTGCGAGATCTGGCAGGTGCGCGCGTCGTACGACCAGAAGCCGTACCGGAAGATCATGATCGAGACGTTCGGCGGGACGGTGCACCCGTCGCCGTCCGAGCTGACGAACGCCGGCCGGGCCATCCTCGCGGCCAACCCCGACTCCCCCGGCAGCCTCGGCATCGCGATCTCCGAGGCCGTCGAGGTCGCCGCCCAGGACCCGAACACCAACTACGCGCTGGGCAGCGTGCTCAACCACGTGCTGCTGCACCAGACCATCATCGGCGAGGAGGCGCTGCGCCAGTTCGCGCAGATCGGCATGACGCCCGACGTCATCGTCGGTTGCACGGGCGGCGGGTCGAACTTCGGCGGGCTGACCTTCCCGTTCCTGCGCGAGAAGCTGGCCGGCCGGATGGACCCCGTCATCCGGGCCGTCGAGCCCGCGTCGTGCCCGTCGCTGACCAAGGGCGTGTACGCGTACGACTTCGGCGACACGGCCGGCATGACGCCGCTGATGAAGATGCACACCCTGGGCCACGACTTCATCCCGGACCCGATCCACGCCGGTGGCCTGCGCTACCACGGCATGTCGCCGCTGATCTCGCACGTGTACGAGCTGGGCCTCATCGAGGCGGTCACCAAGTCGCAGCAGGACTGCTTCGCGGCCGGGGTGCAGTTCGCCCGCACCGAGGGCATCGTGCCGGCGCCGGAGCCGACCCACGCGCTCGCGGCCTGCGTCGACGAGGCGCTGCGCTGCAAGGAGACCGGCGAGGAGAAGGTCATCCTCACCGCGCTGTGCGGGCACGGCCACCTCGACCTGGCGGCCTACGGGGCCTACCTGGCCGGCGAGCTGGTCGACCACGAGCTCAGCCGCGACGAGATCGCCGCCTTCGTGGCGGACCTGCCGGCCGTTCCCGCGTAGGTCACCGTGCGCCGCTACGGACCTGTTCCGTGGCGGCGCACCGCGTCGCGCACGAAGGCGAACGTTTCCGGATCGGCGAGCATGCGCTTGTCGTCCATGAAGCTGAGCGCGAACAGGCCCTTGGAGGTCATCTCGCGGAGGAACCGCGCGTCGAGCACCTCGCGCACGTCCGCGCCGTAGTTGGCGCTGTCGTTCTGCAGGTGCGCGACCATCACCGGCCCGTACGCGCCGAGTTGGCCCACCATGGTGCGGATCGTCTCGACGTTGCTGCGCGGGTCCATCGCCTGGAAGCTCTGGAAGTCGCTGTCGCGCAGCACCTGGGCGAAGTAGTCGAACAGCGACCGCCCGCCGCCCCGGCCGGGGTCGTCGTAGAGCGCCTGCCAGCCGCCCCAGCCCAGCGACACGCGCGCGTTGGGCGCGTGCTGGTGGAAGATGCGCAGCGCCGCCCGGTACTGGTCGATGAGCGCGCGGTAGTAGTTGGTCGCCGCGCCGTCCGCGCGCCAGGCGTTGTCCACGCACGGGTACGTCTGGAACTCGGTGAACAGGGTGACGTAGAGCGGCGGGCCGGCCTGGGCACCCGCGAACGTCTTCGCCAGCCGCGTCATGTCGCCCGTGAACCGCGACGCCAGCGGGTAGGCCCGCCCGCACGCGGGACCGTACTTCGTGTCGACCGGCCCCTCCGGGCCGTCGTTGAAGACGATCAGATGCAGGGCGTACCCGCGCCGGTAGGAACGCGGCACCGTCGACGTGCGCCAGCCGGTCATCCACGCCAGATCGTCCGGCCCGTTGTACCAGCTGGTCAGCATCCGTACGGGCGCCTGCGTGACCAGCTTGTGGCCGATCGCGTTGTCGGCTTCCGTACCCATGCCGAACAGCAGCTTCGTGCCGTTCGCGGGGATCGGCGTCGGCGTCGCGGCCGCCCCGCCCGGCGCCGGGCCGGCCGGAGTGGCCAGCG
>JAEZGP010000291.1 GCA_023437285.1 Actinomycetes bacterium
GGCCTGGACGAGTCGTGGACGAACACGATCGTCTCGGGCGACCGGGACCGGCTGCGGTCGGCCGGCGTGATCGACGGCATCACGATCCTGGTGGGCCGGTGGTTCGGCGACGACCTGGGCGACTCGAAGAGCAAGGGCCGGTTCGTGGCCGATCTGTCGGCCCCGCTGCCGCCGGCCGACGTCCCGGCGGGGCTGGTGTTCGCGGGCGGCTGCTCGCACGTGCCGGACCTGCTGGCCCGCCCGGAGATCGACCCGGACGACGCCGTGGCCCGACTGCTCGGCGGCTACGAGAAGTTGGCGCAGCGGCTCAAGGAGGCCCAGCCGGACGTCCTGCTCGTCACCGCCGACTGCCACTTCCAGAGCTTCGACACCGGCCACTTCGTGATCGGCGCGGGCGAGACCCACACGGGCAGCATGGAGTTCTTCAAGCGTCCCGACCTCGACCTGCACCTCACCGGTGCCCCGGACTTCGCGAAGTCGCTGGTCAACGCGGTGCACGAGGCCGGCCTTGAGGTGGAGGTGGCCCCGCGGGTCGACCTCGACCACGGGCTCGTCGTGCCGCTGCGGCTGCTGCTGCCCCGCCCCGACCTGCCGGTCATCCCGATCATCACCCAGCCGGCGCGGTCGTTCTCGCCGTACAACGCGCGCGAGTTCGGCACGGCGCTGCGCGCGGCGATCAGCGCGTCCGGCCTGCGGGTCGCCATGCTGGCGACGGGCGGCCTGTCGCACTGGCTCGACCCGGGCAAGTTCGGCCACGTGGACGTGGAGTTCGACACGTACATCCTGGACCTGCTGCGCGGCGGTCGGGGCCTCGACCTGGCCAACACCGAGCCGTACCCGCTGCTCGACCACGGCCAGTACGAATTCCTGAACTGGCTGATCATGCTGGGCATCGTGGGGCCCGGCGTGCGCGGCGACGTGTACGCGTACGAGCCGATGGTCGCCTCGGGTGGCGGCTGGACGGTCGTCCACATGGATCTGGCGGGGGCCTGAGATGTCCGGTCAGCGGCGGTTGCGTATTGCGATCACTCAATGGCAGGTCAACGGTGACCTGTCAGCGAACGTGGAGGTCGCCCGCGAATTGATCGACCGTGCCGCCGCTGACCGGCCAGACCTGGTGCTGCTGCCGGAGAACGGCCTGTTCCTCGGCACGAACGCCACGATGCGCGAGAACGCGCTTTCCGAGAACGCGCCGCAGATCGACGCCCTGCGCGAGGCCGCCGCCCGCAACAACGTGACCGTGATCCTGGGCGGCATGAAGAACCGCACCCCCGACGGGGTGTTCAACTCGGCCCTGGTCATCGACCCGCGAGGCACCATCGCCGGCCGGTACGACAAGGTCCATCTTTTCGACGCCCGCATCGGCGGTGTCTCCTTCGAGGCGTCGACGGTCGAACGCGGCGGCACCGAACCGGTCCTCGTCGAGATCAACGGCGTCCAGGTGGGCTTGACCATCTGTTACGACGTGCGGTTCCCCGAGCTGTACCGGGCCCTCGCGCTCGCCGGCGCCGAGGTCATCCTCGTGCCGTCGGCGTTCACCCGGATCACCGGCGACGCGCACTGGCACACGCTGCTGCGCGCGCGGGCCATCGAGAACGGCTGCTTCATCGTCGCGTCAGCGACCGTGGGGGAGGGAGCGTTCCCCACATACGGGCACGCCCTGGCCGTCGCCCCCTGGGGTGAGGTGATCACGGACCTCGGCGAGGAGGACCGCGCCGTACGCGTCGTCGACCTGGACCTCGCCGCGGTGGCCGAGGCCCGCGGCAGACTCCCGGTCCTCGCCGGGACAAAACCACAGGCGTACGCGACGGACGTGCGGCGCATCGCCGTGAGTACCACCGAGGAGGTAGCAACGTGAGCAACTTCGAAGGGCTCGAGCCCCACGCCGCCGGCGACGACGGCATCGTGCGTGAGAGCGACTGGGTGGGCATCGGCAACGAGTTCACCGGCGTACTCCTGCGCAAGGTGTGGACCCGCAACGGGGAACGGCTGGAGATCAACGTGCCGAGCAAGGGCTACCGCATCCTGCTCGACGCGATGCAGCTGGAGATCATCGCGGCTCAGCAGCCGGAGCAGTTCACTAGGCTGTTCGAGCGCAAGCTCGGCTCCGACGAACCCACGAATGGAACTGGCTGACATGGCTGGTCGCCCCGGTACCGCCGTCAACGACATCTACCTCGCCATCCGCGACCGGATCGTGGGCGGCGAATACCAGCCGGGCGTGCGCCTGTCGCAGCAGCAGCTGGCCGAGGAGCTGCGGGTCTCGCGCACCCCTCTGCGCGAAGCCCTGCAGAAGCTCGAGATGGAGGGCCTGGTCATCGGCCAGGCCAATCGGGGCATGGAGGTGGCGCCGGTCGCCCTGTCCGACGTGGAGAACTCGTACGCCCTGCGCCTCATGGTCGAGCCGGTCACCGTCGCGGCCATCGTGGCGCGGGTGACCGAGTCCGACGTCGACGCCATGGCGGCGGCCCTGGCGGAGATGGAGCGGCCGACGACCTCGACCCGGGAGTTCCAGGAAGCCCACTGGCGCTTCCACCGGGCCCTGCTCGACCGGTACCCGGAGCCGTTCGCCGACCTGATCCGCACCCTGCACACCCGCATCTACCGCCACCAACGGGTGTACTTCTCCCGACCGGTCGCCCTGGCCGACTTCACCCAGCTCGACCGAGTCTTCCTCGACGCGCTGCGCGACCACGACGGCGCACGGGCCAAGCAACTGCTGGAATTCCACCTGCTCGACGCCGCGCTCGGTCTCGTCCGCGACGTCGACCCCGGGTACGTGTTCGACGCCCTGCCCGTCACCCTCGACGGCCTCGAGATCGAGGTCGACGGCCTGGCCCGCCCCGATCACGGCGGCCCGGTCGACATCCGGTGGCGACGCCCCAACGCGGCGTCGCTGCCCACGCTGGAGACAGCGAACCTGCGCTACCGCGCTTGAACCTGCGAAAGGAACCACCCCCTCATGTCCGCGTACCGCGTGGGCCTCATCGTGCCCAGCTCCAACACGACCATGGAAACCGAGATCCCGGCGATGCTGCGTGCCCGCGCCGAGATCCGGCCCGAGACGTTCACGTTCCACTCGTCGCGCATGCGCATGAAGCACGTGACGCCCGAGGAACTCACGGCCATGGACAACGACTCGCTGCGCTGCGCCGTCGAGCTGGCCGACGCCCGCGTCGACGTCATGGCGTACGCCTGCCTCGTCGCGATCATGGCGCAGGGCCTGGGCTACCACCGCGACTCCGAGAAGCGCCTCGCGGAAGCGGCGCTCGCCGGCACCGGCGCGACCGCACCGGTGGTGTCGTCGGCCGGGGCCCTGGTCGAGGCGCTGCACCACCTCGGCGCCCAGCGGATCGCCGTACTCGCCCCGTACATGAAGCCGCTGACCGCGACCGTGTGCGAGTACATCCAGGCCGAAGGCGTAGAGGTCGTCGACTCCATCAGCCTTGAGGTACCGGACAACCTCGCCGTCGGCCGGCTCGACCCGACGCAGCTGATCGAACTGTCCCAGCGGGTCGACACGTCCAACGCGGACGCCCTGGTGCTCAGCGCGTGTGTGCAGATGCCGTCCCTGCCGGTCCTCGACGCGGTACAGAAGCTCTTCGACATCCCGGTCCTGTCGTCGGCGAGCGCCACGGTCTGGCAGATCCTGCGCCGCCTCGGCCTCGACCCGGTCGTCCCGCGCGCCGGCGCCCTCCTGGCCCGGTAACCCGCCGGGGAGCGTCCTCGCCGTATGTGCACATGCGGTGGGGTGGCGCGGGTCCCCGCCCGCCATTTGTGCACATGCAGTGCGGTGGCGCACGTCCCGGCCCGCCATATGTGCATATACGGCGGGTGGGGCTGGTCCTGGCCCGCCATGTGTGCACATAGGGCGCGATGGCACACGTCCTAGGCCATCATTTATGCGCACATGGTGCTGGTGCATCCGGCTGGCTCGCCATATGTGCACATGGGGCGAGAGTGCGTGCCTGTGCCGTCACCATATGCGCACAAATGGCGAGAGTTCGTGCCCTGCCGCCGCCGTATGTGCACATAGGGCGGCGGAGCGTGCCCACCACCCCGCCGTATGTGCACATAGGGGCGGGGGTGCCCGCTCGCGTGCCGCCATTTGCGCGCATAGGGGCGGCGGAGCGTGCCCTGCCGCCACCGTATGTGCGCATAGGGCGGCGGAGCGTGCCCACCACCTCGCCGTATGTGCGCATAGGGGCGTGAGTGCCTGCTCGCGTGCCGCGATTTGTGCGTATAGGGCAGGGGGTGCCTGCTGGCGTGCCGCCATTTGTGCGCATAGGGGCGGGGGTGCCCGCCTGCGCGCCGCCATTTGTGCGCATTTGGCGAGAGTGGCGTCCCACCACGCCGCCGTATGTGTGCATTGGGCGGTGTGCCCGCCTGCCGCGCTGCCATTTGTGCGCAGGTCGCGAGGGGTGCGTGCCTGCGCGCCGTCCTATGTGTGCATAGGGCGAAAGGCCAGCCGTCCAAGATCGCGTGGCATGCCGGCTGGGATCCTGGCGCTGCCGGTTGACGTGCGTCCGGCGAAGGGGAGAAGTGCGGGCGGGACGTGACCGGGTCGGCCCATCTCGGCATCGAGCGTGAGTGCCGCGTCCTCGCCCCCACGGGCCGGATCGCTGAAGCGTAGGAACAGCGGGAATCCCCTTTCCTGCCTGGCGCTCCGTGACACTCTTCCGGCGGGCGAACGGCCCGAAAAGGCAGCGTTCGAACCTGCCGTGTCCGCTGTGGACCAGCCATGATCCAAGGTCGTGCCTCATGTCACAGGCCCGTTGCGTAATTGTTACCGCCCGCAACATTTTTCGAATGGTCGATGTCTTGTGTTGGCGTCGGCGGCAGTAATACGTTGCCGGGCACAACAATTCGGCGGCACCTGGCAGAAAGGACCGGCGATGAGAAGAGGAATGGCTGCTCTGGCGGCCTTCGCCCTCATCACCACTGGCGGACTCACCGCGTGCTCGGATGAGGGCAACGGCGGCTCGGGCGGCGGTGGTACGGAGAAGAAGGCGAAGATCGGCGTCATCCTTCCGGACAGCGCCTCCTCGGCGCGGTGGGAGACCGCCGACCGGAAGTACCTTGAGGCGGCCTTCAAGGCGGCCGGCGTCGACTACGACATCAAGAACGCGGGCGGCGACAAGGCCCAGTTCCAGACGATCGCCGACCAGATGATCACTGGCGGCGTCACCGTTCTGATGATCGTCAACCTGGACTCCGGTACCGGCAAGGCTGTGCTGGACAAGGCTAAGGCGCAGGGCATCGGCACGATCGACTACGACCGGCTGACCCTCAACGGCGGCGCTGACTACTACGTCAGCTTCGACAATGTGAAGGTCGGCACGCTGCAGGGGGAGGGCCTGGTCAAGTGCCTCACCGACGCCGGCGCGAAGAACCCGGTCATCGCCGAGCTCAACGGCTCGCCGACGGACAACAACGCGACCCTGTTCAAGCAGGGCTACGACAGCGTTCTCCAGCCCAAGTACGACTCCAAGGAGTACGTGAAGGGTCCGGACGAGTTCGTTCCCGACTGGAACAACACCCAGGCGGGCACGATCTTCGAGAACATGATGACCAAGACGTCGAACAAGATCGACGGCGTCCTGGCCGCCAACGACGGTCTCGGCAACGCCGCGATCGCCGTCCTCAAGCGCAACAAGCTCAACGGCAAGGTGCCGGTGACCGGGCAGGACGCCACGGTCCAGGGCCTGCAGAACATCCTCGTGGGTGACCAGTGCATGACCGTCTACAAGGCGATCAAGAAGGAGGCCGACGGCGCTGCCGAACTGGCCGTCGCGCTGGCCAACGGGCAGACCCCGACCGGGTTGACGACCGTGAAGGACACCGAGTCCGGCAAGGACGTGCAGTCCAAGCTGCTGGAGCCGGTGGCGATCTACAAGGACAACGTGAAGGACGTCGTCGCTGACGGCTACGTCACCAAGGAAGAACTCTGCGGTGGCTCCTTCGCCGAGCTGTGCACCAAGGCCGGCATCTCCTGAAACAGGTAAGGTCCGCGCCGCACCGGGCAACACCCGGTGC
>JAEZGP010000350.1 GCA_023437285.1 Actinomycetes bacterium
GACTGCTGACCACGGAACAGCTGTGGGAGCTTCCGCTGACCGCCAAGTCCGGCTTCAGCCTCGATGACGTGGCCAAGGCGGTCAACGCCGAACTCAAGGCCGTCGACACCGAGTCGTTCGTGGCCACCGAGGCCAATCCGGCCAAGGCGACCTTGGAGACCAAGTTGGAGGTCGTCAAGCACGTCATCGCCGTCCGCCTCGCGGAGGACCAGGCGGCGAAGGCGGCGGCAGCCAAGAAACTGGAGAAGGAAAAGCTGCTGGCAGCCCTGGGCCGCAAGCAGGACGCGGTCCTGGAAAACCTGACCGAGGAAGAGCTGCTGGCCCGAATCAACAACCTGTAGCCCGTTATCCGAGCCGGTTAGGCGACCTTGAGTTGTTCGTCGCCGAAGTCGGCGATGAGTTTGAGGGTGCCGCCGAGGGCGGTGATGTAGCGGCTGAGTACTTCCTGGGTGGAGACGTCGCCGGCTTCGATCTGGGAGACCCGGGCGACGCTGACGCCCATACGGGTGGCGACCTGTTCCTGGGTCATCTCGCGGCGCTTACGTAGTTCGGCCAGTCGCCAGCCGCGTGCCTGGTCGAGCATCTGGCCGAGGGAGGCGTCGAAGGCGTCCTGGCCGCCGGCGGTGTCGACGGCGCGCTGCAGGTGGTCGGTGTCGCGCCACCGCTTAACGCTGTTCATCGCTGATCTCCTTCTCGCGTTCCTTAAGGTACGTCGCGTAGCGCTGTTCGGCTTCCGGGATGGCTTCGCGGTACCAGCGGTTCCACTGGCCGGACTTGTCGCCGGCGATGAGCAGGATCGCTGAGCGCCACGGGTCGAAGCAGAACAGGATCCTGATCTCAGTCTGGGCGGCTGAGGGCGGGCGGAGCTCTTTCATGTTGGTGATCCGGGAGGCGGTGATCGTGTCCACCAGTGGTCGGCCTTCGGCGGGACCGTTGCGTTCCAGAACGAGGATGGCCTGGTTGACCAACCGGTGGGTGTCCCGGTCGGTTCGATACAGGTCGTCGAGGAACCCTTCGACCTGCTCGGTCATCAAGATCTCCCACTCCACCGTGGCGCCTCCCGTGTGGTTAAGAATATTCTAAACGTCCAGCTGGCCTGCGACAACGGCAGCTTCCGCTGTTCGTCGTTGGGGCGGAGGGCTGGGACACCCCTCCAGGTGCGGCGCTCGTCCTGCAAGGCGGCATGACCGCCGCTACCCGGCGCGCCGCGGTCAACCTCCTCGCGGACGCCAAAGCCGGCGACGGAGTGCTCGTCATCGGCACTACCCCGTTCATCGGCGAAGGGTTCGACGCACCAGCCCTCGATACCTTGTCCTCGCCGTCCCAGGCAAGGACACCGCCGAAGTCCACGACTACCACGATCATGCGGTGCCCATCCTGGCCAGCTCACTCCAACGACGCACGCCCGGCTACCGCACCCTCGGATTCGCCAAGACCTGACCGGTAGGTCCGCAGCCCGTACCAGAAGGAGTATTCGTCGGATGAGAATTGCCGAGCTTGACGACCTGGTCGCTGAGATTGTCGTTGACGCGTACGGCGACGATGAGCAGCACGTCGCCTTCCACGAACTGTTCAGCAGCGAGGTCGCTACGCCGGTGGTCGCGACCGTTCTCGGCCTGACGGTCGAGGTGATCGGCTTCGACTACCACGACGCTCGGCACGGGGTGATGGCCACATGCCGCCGCGACAAGGTAACGCACGAACTCGGCGCCGCTGACGTGATCTTCCCGCCTGACTCGACCGCGGCCTGGGTGCAAGCCGCGTACCGGCGATGGCTGGGCCTCAAGCCGCACAAGGCTACGATCCCGTCGGGCTGGCGACCGTGGCAGGAATGAGCATCGGGTGGAGGGCGGAACGTGAGCGAGTACCAGTACTACGAGTTCGTAGCGGTGGACAGGCCGTTGGACGCCGACGAACTCGCGAAGGTGCGGGCGTTGTCGACCCGGGCGGACATCACCCCGACCCGGTTCGTCAACGAGTACCACTGGGGCGACTTCCGCGGTAACCCGCGCGCGCTGGTCGAGTCGTACTACGACGGCTTTCTGTACCTGGCGAACTGGGGAACCCGGGAGCTGATGATCCGCCTGCCGACCGGAGTGCTGAAGCCGGCCACCGCGAGTGAGTACTGCCTCACCGACTCGGCAGAGTCGTGGAGTAGGAAAGGGCACACGATCATTCACGTGTACCGGGAGGGCGACGGTGACGACGAGTTCGACGAGGACCCCCACGGCCTCCTCGGCTCGATCATCAGCGTCCGATCGGAACTGGCGGCCGGCGATCACCGCCTGTTGTACCTGGCGTGGCTGCACTCCGTCGCGGAAGGAGAACTGGACGACGATGTCGTCGAGCCACCCGTGCCCGCCAACCTCGGCGCGCTGAGCGCTGGACTGCGCGGCTTCGTCGACTTCATGCGCCTCGACCAGGATCTGCTCGACATCGCAACGCAGGGCAGTCCCCAGGCGACGACCACGAAGCCGTCCGCGGCGAAGCTGAATGCCTGGGTGGCTGGCCTCCCGGCAGCGGAGAAGGATGCGTTGATCGTCAAGGTGATGCGCGGGGAGGTCCACGTTGGTCCCCAACTGATGCGGCGCTTTCACGACGGACCGGAGCCGAAGGCGCAGCATGTGGCGCGTCGTTCCGTAGCCGAGCTGCTCGACGCTGCTCAGAACCTGCGCGAGCATCGTGCCCGCCTCGCCGCAGAGGAACGCGAACGCCAGGCACAGCAACGCGAACGCGACGCGGCCACTGCTTTCCAACGCCGCCTCGACACGCTCGCCCGCGATCCGGAGGCTGCCTGGGCCCAGGTCACCACCCTGATCGAGACCAAGAAGGCCAAAGAGTACGACGCGGCCGTCACACTTCTGACCGAGCTGTCTGCCCTCGCCCGCCGCGACCGCGACCTCGACCGGTTCCGCAAACGGGTGGCAGAGCTGGCCGCGACGTACGCCGGCCGGCCAGCTTTGCTGGAACGGCTTCGCCGGGCTGGCTTGCCAGCTCTGCCGGGCTGAGCCGTGCCTGCCGCCATGCCGCGACCAGCGTCGCGACATCCCCAAAACGGTCGCCGGGCCTGTTCTGGGTGGCTCGGTCAACGACGTCGCGTTGGAGGTCGTTCCCACGCCACCCGGCCGGCGAGTCGAGCAGGTGGTGCATGGTGCGGCCGAGGTTGAACACGGTAGTGCGCTCGTCGATGACGGCGCCGCGGGTGAACTCCTCGGGTGCCATGTACCGCGTGGAACCAGGCAACCGATCGGCGTGCAACGTGAACGGGCCTGGCCGGTACTCGTCAAGGTCGATCAGCCGCATCGTCCGGGTGTCGAAGTCGTAGAGGAAGCAACCGTCGTAGAGGTCAACCGCGACAAGGCCCGCGCCGACCACGGCCAGATGCGCTGCCAGGATCACGTTCAACGCGGCGTGGACATCGTCGACTGGCAGAGCCTGGAAGCGGGCAAGGCCCGTCCGGTCGGTTCCGCGGACGGTGGCGTGGTTGAGGACGGTGCCGTCCCGCCACGGGTAGACCAGCACCGGACCATCTGAGCTGTCGTCGAGAACCCGGGTGGGAGCGACAATCGCGTCGTGTCGCACCGCCGCGTGGACCGCGACCGCGCGGGTCAGCGACTGAGCGGCGGCAGGAGTCGTTGGACGCTTCACAAACCAGCGCTGCCCATCCGCCACGACACCGTAGGACAGACAACCCGAGTCCTGCTCGGTGAACACCGCGAACGCCGCGTCGACAGCAAAACCCGCCACCGACTCAGCGTAGGTCTGCCGGGATCATAATCGGATTGACCAGTCACGATCAGAGCCGTCAACGGCTACCGGAAATGGTCCAACTTCAACGTACGAGCTACCGTCGAACGCCCTCATCAAACGCCACATGTACGGCCGAGCGACGTTTGCCCTTTCACGCAGGGAATCCTACTCAGCTGACCACGCCAACCTCGCCACGCCGCGCAGCCACAAGATCTTCGCCAGAACCGAATTACGTGAGCGCTGACACCTGTTCGCAGGTCAGCCGTTGTACAAGTGCATCCAGTTCGGGCATGCGACTTCGTACAGGGCCGTCGGCAGCGGTGCCCGGTGCTTCTTGAGCAGCGCGAAGACGGAGTACGCGTAGTTCTGCATCTCGCTGGCGTAGCCGAGCAGGCTGTCGCCGCCGTGTTCGCCGTCGCAGGCGTGCAGGCCGGCGAGCACGCCCGCCGCCGCCTGGTGCGCCGACGCGGTCATGCCCAGTGCCAACCGGCGGGCGATGTCGTCCAGGTACGGGGCCAACGTCTCCTCGACGATCTCGCTCGCGGCATCGCATTCGTGGGTGTACCCGCGACCGGGGTGGTAACCCGCACGGGCGCCGAGCGCATCGAGAGGCAACAACCGCAGGGCGTGTTCGACCTCGTCACCGATCGACTCCCACGCGGCGTTGTCGAGGATGCTCGCGGCGAGCGCTTCAGCCTCGACGACCAGGTCCGGATGCGCTTTGAGTAGGGCATTAAGCACCGCGCTGGACTCGTGTGGGTGCAGCGACCGCAGGATCTTTGATGGTCGCTGTCGGGTCATTGGCTGGCCCGCAGTTCTGCGACGCTGACAGGAAGGCCGTTGCGTTCGAGTCGGTCCAGGACATCGTCAATGCTGCCCGGGGGTTTTCGCCATGAGTCCGCGATTTGCTGGACGGCGGCGTAGACGACGGCATGGCTGAGGCTGATCTGGTCACGGACGAAGTCGTCGGGCGATTTCGCCTCGACGTCCCACGGCTGGAGGGCGGCGGAGGGGAAGTCACGCAGGTTCGAGGTGACGATCACCTGGGCTCTGGCTTTGATGGCGGCGGCCAGCACATGTCGGTCGTCGGGGTCGGGGAGCTTGAGCGAGTCGATGAGCGGCTCGTATTCGGTGATCTTCCAGTCGCGGACGGCCGTTCCCATCAGGGTGCGGGTGCGGTCCAGTTTTGCCGGGTCGAGATCGGGCCGGTCGCGTGTGAGCGCTCCGAACATCTCGTCGAGGATTTCCTCTGTCCATCTCGCCTGGATGAGCCCGGTCTGGGCCAAGCGAATGAGTAGATCTCGAAGTGTGTTGGGGTAGAGAACGCTGGCGTCGTAGATGACAACGAACGGCATCGGTCAGTCCAGGTCCAGATCCTGGGCCAAGATGGCCAGTTCGTCAGCGGCGGCACGTCGACGAGCGTCGTCATGGTGCTTGTAGTTCAGGAGGGATCCGGCCAGCACCCGTCGATGCGTGCCGACCCGGCGGTAATCGATCTCGCCGGCGTCCAGCAGCCCGATGAGATAGGGCCGCGACACGTTGAGCAGGTCGGCGGCCTGTTGGGTGGTCAGCTCGGCATGTGCGGGGACGACCGAGACCCCGTGTCCGTTCGCCATGTGCGCGAGGATCCGTGATAGCAACTCGACCGCCGCACGTGGAACGACGAGTTGGTCGCCATCGTCGTCGACCAACCGGACCGTGGCAGGGCCATCGGGGTGCGTACGCAAATAGGCTTGGACCTGCCCCAAGGCCTGTGCGGCTGCTGCGGCGGCCGCGGGATCCGGGACGACGGTACTAACAGCAACTGCCATCACAACCCCTTCCAATCGAAATAACCGAAGCAAGCGTAACAATCGCAATGGTTGTTGTCCACGTTTCGGGTAATCAGCGCCTCGCTGTTGTGCCTGGTTGAGGTGGCTCGGCGGGCAGCGCCGGTGGGGTTGGCACATGGTGACGCGGCGAGTGACATTGACCGGTTGCGGCGGGAGCTGGATCGGTTGCGGGCGGAGAACGCCCGGCTGGCGCGGCTGCTGGATCTTCGGGGTCGTGACACCGCGCCGCCCACGGACAGCTCGCACGGAATGGGACAACCTGACACAGAAACGCGACAGCCAATATAGCGCGTCGGCTATATTGGCTGTTCAAATGGTGCGCCGCCAGGGACTCGAACCCCGAACCCGCGGATTAAGAGTCCGCTGCTAGGAGCACACTTCTGACCTAATTATCAGAGTAGTCAAATCGAGTCGTTTGTCAACCCCAAATCCGAACGTGTCCGCCAGGGTATTAGCTGGTCCGGGCGCTGGCATTGAAGGAACAAGGCCGCGACGCGACGCTGCCTGAGGTGAAAATCCGGCGACGGGGTTGGCAGTCCGAACGGCTGCCGAACGTCCGAGCGACCACGGAGCCACCACCGGGTCACCTTGCTGTGGCGACGAAGCAG
>JAEZGP010000487.1 GCA_023437285.1 Actinomycetes bacterium
TCACCGGGCTCGGCGCGCTCACCTCGTACGGGCGGCTGCTGGTCGCCGAGGCCGACCGCGACCCCGACGACGACCCGCTGGGCCTGCGCCGCGACCCGAACGAGCCGGCCGACGCGCTGGTGGCCCGGCTGGAGTCGCTGCTGCCCGAGCCGGTGGACCACCTGCTCGTGCAGGCCGACCTGACCGTGGTGGTGCCCGGCCCGCCGGAGCCGACCCTCGCGGCCGAGCTGGCCCTGGTGGCCGAGCACGAGTCGCGCGGCGGGGCGGGGGTCTACCGGGTGACGGCCGAGAGCCTGCGCCGGGCCCTGGACGCCGGGTACGCCGCCAGCGACCTGCACGGGCTGTTCGCCCGGCGGTCGACGACCCCGCTGCCGCAGGGCCTGACGTACCTGATCGACGACATCTCCCGCAAGCACGGCGGCCTGCGTACCGGCGGCGCGGGGGCATACCTGCGCAGCGACGACGAGGCGCTGATCGCCGAGGTGTTCGCCGACCGCCGCCTGGCCACCCTCATGCTGCGCCAGCTGGCCCCGACGGTCCTGGTGACGGGGACCGGCCCGGGCCGGCTGCTCGAGGCGCTACGGGAGGCCGGGTACGCCCCGGCGCCGGAGGACGTCACCGGCGCCGTCCAGGTGACCAGGCAGAAACCGCCCCGGGCCACGTCCCGGCCGGCGCCCCGGTTCGGCCGCCCCGAGGACGTGGAGCTGCCCCGCCCGACCGGCCCGCGCCTGGCCGCCGCCGTGGAGCAGCTGCGCCTCGGTGACAAGCTGGCCCGCTCGGTGCGCCGCCCGCCGCCCGCGAAGAGCCGGCTGAACCTGGTCGGCGAGGCGACCACCCCGGCGCAGCAGCACACGCAGGCGCTCGCCGTGCTCCAGCAGGCCATGCGGGACCAGGCCATGGTCTGGGTCGGGTACGTCGACGCGCACGGGTCGACCAGTGCCCGGCTGGTCCGCCCGGTGTCGATGGCGGCCGGCTACCTGCGCGCCGAGGACGATCGCAACGAGACGATGCACACGTTCGCGCTGCACCGGATCACGTCGGCGACGCTGGACGAATAGCCCTCAGCGGCGCCGGATGACGCCGATCACCGAGACGACGATGAGCAGGGCGAACGCCGTACCCACGGACTCGCCGGCCGCGTCGAGCACGTGCCGGTCCAGGGCCAGCCACGCCACGAGGAACCACCCGAACAGCAGCAGGCCCGTCACGGCGACGGCCGTCCACGCCAGGCGCGACAGGCTGGAGGAGCGCTCGGACTCCTCCTCGACCGTCACGCCACACCTCACCCGTTCGTTAATCCGTACCCCGTGATTTGAGGGTTGCACCAACCACGGCCGCAAGGGAACCGATTTGGGCGAATGTCCGGGTCTTCTCCGGGTCGGCGGTGAGGCACACTTGAACGTCCGCACGCGTACCGGAAGGTGTGACGGCCTGTGTCCGATGGCCCCCTGATCGTCCAGTCCGACAAGACGCTCCTGCTTGAGGTCGACCATCCCGACGCCCTGGCGTGCCGGATGGCCATCGCGCCGTTCGCCGAGCTGGAACGCTCCCCCGAGCATGTGCACACCTACCGGCTGACCCCGCTGGGCCTGTGGAACGCCCGCGCGGCCGGCCACGACGCGGAGAGCGTCGTCGACGCGCTGCTGCGCTTCTCGCGCTACCCGGTGCCGCACGCCCTGCTGGTCGACGTGGCCGAGACGATGGACCGCTACGGCCGGCTGCGCCTGATGAAGCACCCGACGCACGGGCTGGTGCTGGAGGCCTCCGACCGGGCCGTGCTCGTCGAGGTGGCCAAGTCCAAGAAGCTCGCCGGGATGCTCGGCCAGCAGCTCGACCCGGACACGATCGTGGTCCATCAGTCCGAGCGCGGCCGGCTCAAGCAGGCGCTGCTCAAGCTGGGCTGGCCGGCTGAGGACCTGGCCGGCTACGTCGACGGCGAGGCGCACCCCATCGAACTGCGTCCGGACGGCTGGGAGCTGCGCTCCTACCAGCAGGCGGCCGTGGACCACTTCTGGGCCGGCGGCTCGGGCGTCGTCGTGCTGCCCTGCGGTGCCGGCAAGACACTGGTCGGCGCGGCCGCGATGGCGCAGGCGAGCGCGACCACGCTGATCCTCGTCACGAACACGGTGGCCGGCCGGCAATGGAAGCGGGAACTCATCGCCCGCACCTCGCTCACCGAGGAGGAGATCGGGGAGTACTCCGGGGAGCGCAAGGAGATCCGTCCCGTCACCATCGCCACGTACCAGGTGCTCACCACCCGCCGGGGCGGCGCGTTCGCGCACCTGGACGTGTTCAACGCCCGGGACTGGGGGCTGGTCGTCTACGACGAGGTGCACCTGTTGCCGGCTCCCATCTTCCGCTTCACCGCCGACCTGCAGGCCCGTCGCCGGCTGGGGCTGACGGCCACCCTGGTACGCGAGGACGGCCGCGAGGGCGACGTGTTCTCGCTGATCGGGCCGAAGCGCTACGACGCGCCGTGGAAGGACATCGAGGCGCAGGGCTGGATCGCCCCGGCCGAGTGCACCGAGGTGCGGGTCACCCTCACCGACGCGGAGCGGATGAACTACGCCGTCGCCGAGCCCGAGGAGCGCTACCGGATGGCCGCGACGGCGCGCACGAAGCTGCCCGTGGTGCGCGCGCTCGTCGAGCGGCACTCCAACGACCAGGTGCTCGTCATCGGCGCGTACATCGACCAGCTCCACGAGCTGGGCGAATACCTGGGCGCCCCGATCGTGCAGGGCGCCACGACCAACAAGGAGCGCGAGCGGCTCTTCGACGCGTTCCGCTCGGGCGAGATCTCCACCCTGGTGATCTCGAAGGTCGGCAACTTCTCCATCGACCTGCCCGAGGCGGCCGTGGCGATCCAGGTGTCGGGCACGTTCGGTTCCCGCCAGGAGGAGGCCCAGCGGCTCGGTCGGGTGCTCCGCCCGAAGGCCGACGGCCGCCAGGCCCACTTCTACACGGTGGTGTCCCGCGACACGATCGACACCGAGTACGCCGCGCACCGGCAGCGCTTCCTCGCCGAGCAGGGGTACGCGTACACGATCGTCGACGCCGACGACGTGCTCGGCCCACCCCTGCCGACGGTCGACTAGGCCACTTGAGCGCTTGGCCGGCTAGAGCGGCGTGGCCGCTTGAGCGCTCGGCTAGCGCGGCGACGCCGCTTGAGCGCTCGGCTAGAGCGGCGTGGCCTCGCCGAGCTTCGCCAGCAGCGCGCTGACGAGCGGCTTGACCTCCCCGCAGTCCTCCACGCGGTAGGTCTTGCCGGAGACTTCGATGAGGTACTTGAAGCCGTCGGCACACACGCCCTTCGGCGCGCTGTCGGCGATCTGCTGCGGCAACGCCGGGTCGGACATGATCCCGGTGAGGGCGAGCGCCTGGTCGGGCGTGAAGGTGCCGGTCTCGGTCTTGCCCGTCTTGGCGTTCGTGTACGTCCACGCGCCGGCCGGCGTGACGTCGAGTTTCTCGTCGACGCCGGCGACGCCGCCCGTCCGGTGCACGGTGATGCCCGACAGCATGCCGGCCGCGGGCGGGGCGGCGGTCACGTTCTGCGTGGCGCCGCTGGTCGCGTCGGGGGTCGACGGCTGCTGCCCGCCGCAGCCGCCCAGCAGCGCGCCGGCGGCGACGAGCGCGGCGAGGGGAATCCACTTCCGTAACATGTGACCATCGTCGCCCAGCGCCGCTACGACGGCATCTTGAGCGTCAGCTCGCCACGGCCCGGAGGATGAACTGGACGACGTCGCCCACGGGTCCGACCTGCTGGCCGCACTCCTCGTAGCCGGTCCGCATCCCGCCCACGGCCAGGGTAAACCGGAACGCGTCGGCGCAGCCGGGCGGTGCGGGTCGCGGACGCGTCCCGCGCGCCAGGTCGAGCAGCCGGTTGAGGCGTAGCACCTCCCATCGGTCGAGGTGCCCGGTGCGGGTCTGCCCGCTGCGCAGATCCTGATGCACCCACGCCCCGAACCGCGAGATCATGATCCGATCCCGCGCCCCCACAAACCCGCCGGTCCGGGTCACCCACACCGGCGCCCGCAACTGCACCCACTGGGCCTGCGCCACCACCCCCACGGGCGCCCCCACCCCCACGTGCGCCACTCCCTCCACGGGCGTCTCCACCACTCCCACGGGCGGCGTCTCCACCACCCCGCCAGGTGCGGCGGACCCGCCTCCCCCCGCGCCCCCGGGAGCACCAGCGACCCCGGGAGCACCAGCGACCCCCGCCACCCCAAGCGCCACAACCATTCCAACCGACAAAACGAACATACCTTCATTATCAGCCACATACCTCCCGCCGCCGCGCAGCCCTCTGTCCCGCGTTTGGACGATTCGGCGTGGAATCCGCCCACCGGGATAGGCGCGAAACCACCCAAACG
>JAEZGP010000567.1 GCA_023437285.1 Actinomycetes bacterium
AAACGGCGCGAACCCAACTCACCTCGGCCTGTGGCGTCCTCCCCGACGGGCCGGAAGGCGGTGTCGTCGGCCGCGAGGTCCTCGCCACACTTTTACCCGCCCGCCGCGCCCGTTTCAGCGCCGCCACCTCCTGCGGACTCACCAGATGGCCGACCGGCTCCGAGCCCACGGTGTCGAAGCCCCAGTCGAGCAGCGCCGCACCCTGCTGCCACGCCTTCGCCGGCCGGTTCTCCGCCCCGAGCACCGCCACGACGAGCCGCTTACCGTTGCGCTGTGCCGCGCCGACGAACGTGTGCCGCGCGTAGTCGGTGAAGCCCGTCTTGCCGCCCAACGCGCCGTCGTAGTCGAAGGTGAACGCCACATTGTTCTGGATCTGGAAGGCCCCGTAGCGCGGCTTCTGCGCCGGGATCACCGCCGTGGGGGTCTGCGCGTACGCCAGGAAGTCGTCGCGGGCGAAACAGATGCGGGCGATGAGCGCCAGGTCGTACGCGCTGGTGACCTGGTTGCGTCCGTCCAGTCCGGACGGGGTGACCGCCCTCGTGTCCCACGCGCCGATCTCGTGCGCGAGGCCGTTCATCTCGGCCAACGTGCCGCGCACCCCGGCCGCGCCACCGCCGACGCGGGCCAGTACGTTCGCCGCGTCGTTGCCCGAGTTCAGCAGCAGGCCCAACCAGAGCGTACGCACGGGGTAGCTGCCGCCGGAGACGAGGCCCACCGCGGAACTGCCCGGCTCGTACCGTAGGTCGGCGTCGGTGACCCGGATCTTTCGGGTGGCGTCGAGCTTGCCCATGAGGGTCGCCGCGAGCAGCAGCTTCTGCACGCTGGCGGGGGCACCGTACTCATGCGCGCCGCAGGCGCCGAGCACCTCGCCGGTGTCGAGGTCGGCCACGAGCCACGACCGCGCGGTGATCTTCTTGGGCAGGTCGGCGGCCCCGTCCGGGACCACGAGGCCCGGCGCGGCCAGCGCGGCGCCGCCGATGACCGGCTTCGCCGGATCGCGGGCCGGCAGCGGCGACGGTTTCGGGCGGGGCGAGACCAGCTTGCTCGTCAGGCAGGGCTCGGCCGGCGCCTGAGCCTGCGCCGGCGCGCCGACGGCAACCGCCGCGACGCTCAGCAGGAGCGCCGCGGCGGCACGCGAGGGGGACATGGGGGCAGATTAGCCTTAACCGACCGCGCAGGGACCCCCGCTGAGGGTGAATGAAACCGGCGCCGCGTTCGTGCCGTTCCACGAGGCGAGGAAGCCCACGTTCACCGACGCGTTCGGCGCGATCGTGGCGTTCCAGCTCAGCCCGGTGACCGTCACCCCCGTACCCGATTGGGTGTACGTACCGTTCCACAGCTGGCTGATCGTCTGACCGTTCGCGAAGGTCCACTTCAGAGACCAGTTGGCGATCGGCGACGTACCCTGGTTGCGGATCGTCACGTCACCCTGGAATCCGCCCTGCCACTGGTTGGCTACCTTGTAGGTGACCACGCACCCGGTCGCGGCGGTGGTGGGCACCGCGCTCGTCGGCGGGCGGGTGGTCACGACGGCACTGGTCGGCGGGCGGGTGGTGGTCGGCACAACGCTCGTCGGCGCCGCGCTGGTCGGCGTCGCGCTCGTTGGCGACGCACTGGTCGGCGCCGCGCTGGTCGGGGCTGCGCTGGTCGGGGCTGCGCTGGTCGGCGCCGCGCTGGTCGGGACCGTTGTGGTCGGCGGCTGGCTCGTCGGCAGGGTGGTGTAGGTCAGCCCGTACCCGTACGGGTACAGGGCCGGCTTGCCGTCGCCGTCGTTGATGGGCTGCTGGCTGACGCTGTTCATCCACGTCACGGGCAGCTTGCCGGTCGGCTTGTAGTCACCGAACAGCACGTCGGCCACGCCGCGGCCCTCGGTGCCGGGCAGCCAGGCGGCCACCAGCGCGGCCCAGTTGCCGACCTCGGCGGCGATGTCGAGCGGCCGCCCGGACACGAGTACGACAATGACCGGAACCCCGGCGGCCCGCAGCCGGGCGATGGTGTTGAGGTCCGTACTGTCGAGGCTCATCGAGCCCGTGCGGTCGCCCCGGCCCTCGGCGTAGGGCGTCTCGCCGACCACCGCGATCGCCGCCGAGTACGAGGAGTCGATGCCGGAGCCGTCCGCGCTGTACGTGATCGTCGAGCCGGGGGCCATGGTCTGCCGGATGCCCTGCAGGATCGTCGTGCCCGGCGTGATGTTGCCCGAGGCGCCCTGCCACGAGATCGTCCAGCCGCCCGACTGGTTGCCGATGTTGTCGGCGCTCTTGCCGGCCACGAAGATCCGGCCGGTCTTCGCCAGCGGCAGGATGTTGTTGTTCTTCAGCAGTACCTGCGACTTGCGGACCGCCTCGCGGGCCAGGTCGCGGTGCGCCTGGCTGCCCACAGTGGACGTGTAGCTGCGGTCGGCGAGCGGCTGCTCGAACAGGCCCAGCTCGAACTTCTTGGTCAGGATGCGCCGGTTCGCGTCGTCGATGCGCGACAGCGGCACCTGACCGGCGTTGACGGCGTTGCGCAGGTGGTTGATGAAGGTGCGGTAGTCGTTGGGCACCATCACCATGTCGATGCCCGCGTTGATGGCGGTCGCGACCTCCGACTGCGTGAAGCCCGTCCCGCCGTCGATCTGGTCGATGCCGGCCCAGTCGGACACGACGAATCCGCTGAAGCCCAGCTCCGTCTTCAGTACGTCCGTGATCAGGTACTTGTGGCCGTGCAGCTTGACGCCGTTGAACGAGCTGTAGGAGATCATCACGGAGCCGACGCCCTTGGCGATCGCGGCCTCGAACGGCGGCAGGTGGACCGCCCGCAGCTCCGCCTCGCTGATCTGCGTGTTGCCCTGGTCGGTGCCGTTCGTCGTGCCGCCGTCGCCGACGTAGTGCTTGGCGGTGGCCAGGATGCTCGCGCTGCCGTTCAGCGACGTTCCCTGCAGGCCGGTGATGATCGGAGCGTAGGAGACGGCGATCTCGGGCTTCTCCCCGTACGACTCGTACGTGCGCCCCCACCGGTCGTTGCGCGCGACGCACAGGCACGGCGCGAACGTCCAGTCCAGGCCCGCCCCGGCGACCTCCTCGGCGGTCGCCCGGCCGACGCGCTGCACCAAATCCGGGTCGCGCGCGGCGCCGAGCCCGATGTTGTGCGGGAAGATCGTCGCGCCGTAGAGGTTGTTGTGCCCGTGTACGGCGTCCGAGCCGTACACCATCGGGATGTGCAACGGCGTGGCGAGCGCACCGCGCTGGAACCCGTCGACCATGTCGGCCCACCCGGTCGCCGTGTTGGGCGAGGGTGCCGACCCACCGCCGCTGAGGATGCTGCCGATGCGGTACTGGGTGACCTCCGCCGCGCTGATCGACGCGCGCTCCGCCTGCGTCATCTGCCCGATCTTGTCGTCGAGGCTCATCCTGCCGAGCAGGTCCTCGACCCGCGTCGACACGGGCAGGGCGGGGTCTTCGTACGGCGCCGCCGCCCGCGCCGGTTCGGCGAACACGAGCGTGGCGGCGATGAGGGTGCCGGTGGCGGCGAGCACGGGCTTCCAGCGTCGCATCGGGGGGTCCTTCCGCAGGGTGCGCCAGAC
>JAEZGP010000565.1 GCA_023437285.1 Actinomycetes bacterium
CCTGGGTGGCGGCCCGCACCACCCGACTCAACGTCGGCAGCTCGGTGATGCAGATCCCCGCCCGGACGCCGGCGATGACAGCGATGACGGCCCCGACGCAGGACGCGTTGTCCGCCGGGCGGTTCCGCCTCGGACTCGGGCTGTCCGGCCCGCAGGTCTCCGAAGGCTGGCACGGGGTCCGGTACGCCCGCCCGCTCACGCGCACCCGCGAGTACGTCGACATCGTCCGGCTCGCCCTGTCCCGAGAGAAGGTCCGCTACGAGGGTCGCACTCACGTGCTGCCGCTGCCCGACGGGCCGGGCAAGGCCCTGCACCTCATGGTCGAGCCCGTCCGGCCACACATCCCGCTCTACCTGGCCGCCCTCGGCGAACGCAACCTCGAACTGGCCGGGGAGATCGCCGACGGCTGGCTCGCCTTCTTCCTGTCGCCCACGCACGCGGGTGAGGCCCTCAGCCGCATCGGGGCCGGCCGCGCGCGCGCCGGAACAACGCTCGCCGGCTTCGACGTGGTGTCCATCACCCCGCTCGTCGTCGGCGACGACGTCATCGAATGCGGCGACCGGATCCGTCCGCGCGCCGCCCTCTACATCGGCGGCATGGGCAGCCGCGAGCACAACTTCTACCTCGACCTCGCCACCCGCATGGGCTACGGCGAGCAGGCCCGCGAGGTGCAGCGGCGCTACCTCGCCGGGGACCGGGAGGGCGCGGCGCGCGCCGTACCGCACGCCTTCATCGACGAGACGTCCCTGCTCGGACCGCCGCAACGCATCGCCGAGCGGATGGCGGCGTTCGCGGCCGCCGGCGTGACCACCCTGACGGTCGCCCCGTACGCGGCAACGCTCGACGGCAGGCTCCGGATGCTCGAGCAGGCCGCCCAGGCCCTCGCCGCGTCCGGCGCGGCCGGCTGACCCGTACCTCAGAAAGGAAATCCATGACGGCAGAACTCGACGGTCACGTCGCCGTTGTCACCGGCGCCGGGCAGGGCATCGGCGCCGCCATCGCCCGGGCCCTGGCCGCCCGCGGCGCGGCGGTCGTGGTCGCCGACCTCGACGGTGCCCGTGCCCGGCAGGTCGCCGGCGACCTCGGCCCCGACGCCGTCGGCGTGGCGTGCGACGTCACCGACGAGGCGGCCGTGGCGGCGTTGACCGGTACCGCCACGGAGCGGTTCGGCCGCCTGGACGTCTTCGTCAACAACGCCGGCATCGCGCGCGACGCGTCGCTGCGCAACATGACCCTCGCCGACTTCCGGGCCGTCATCGACGTGCACCTGGTCGGCAGCTGGCTCGGCGTGCGGGCGGCGGCGGCCGTGATGCGCGAGCAGGGCAGCGGCAGCATCATCAACATCTCGTCGATCTCCGGCAAGGTCGGCAACCCCGGGCAGACCAACTACAGCGCGGCCAAGGCCGGCATTGTCGGCCTGACGAAGGCGGCGGCCAAGGAGTTGGCGCCGAAGGGGATCCGGGTCAACGCCGTGCAGCCGGGCCTGATCCGTACGCCGATGACCGAGGCGATGCCGGCGCGCGTGTGGGAGCAGAAGGAGGCGGAGGTCCCTCTCGGCCGGGCCGGTACTCCCGACGAGGTCGCCGAGGCGGTTGCCTTCCTGGCCGGCCCCCAGTCGTCCTACCTCACCGGCACCGTCATCGAGGTGTCCGGTGGGCGGTTCATGTAATCGCTCCCGAAGGGACAGCCAGCATGTCGTTCGACCTGTCGGCCCGGATCAACGAGATCATCCGTATCGACCCCGACGCGCCGGCGCTCAACGCCCATGACCGGTGGCGTGCGTGGTCCTACCTATCGCGGGCCGTGGACGAACTCGACACCTTCCTCAGCACCCAATCGGTGGGCCGCGACGCGCGGATCGGCATCGTGATGCGCAACCGGCCCGAGGTCGTGCGGGCCCTCATCGCGATGCTCGCCACCCGCCGGTGTGTGGTCACCCTCAGCCCGATGGTGCCACGGGAGGTGCTGCTGGAGGAGGTCGACCGGCTCGGGCTGCCCGCCGTACTCGTCGGCGAGCGGGACTGGGGCACCGGCGACCTGGCCACGGTGGCGACGGCGGCCGGCAGCCACGTCATCGAGGTCCGCGACGACACCGGGGCGGGCGGGGCGGTCATCGGCCGCGGCGCGGCGCCGACGTCGGCGGCGCGCGGTGCGTCGACCGCGCCCGGCGTCGCCGTCCAGATGCTCACCAGCGGCACCACGGGGCCGGCTCGGCGGACCGACCTCACGTACCACGGCCTGGCCCGGGAACTGGCGATCACCTCGCCTCCCGGGCAGCTTGAGCAGGCCCGACTCCGTACCGGTACCGCGGTGTCCTGGGCACCCATGGTCCATATCGGCGGACTGCGGGCGGTCATCGCGGCGGTGGTCGCCGGGCGGCGGCTCGCGATGCTGGAGAAGTTCGAGATCGAGCCGTGGCGCCGGCTCGTCACGCGGCACCGGCCGCGGGTGATCTCCCTCGTGCCGACCGCCCTGCGCATGGTGTACGACGCCGACGTGCCGCGCGGGACCCTCGACAGCGTGCAGGTCGTCATGTGCGGCACGGCCCCCGTGACGCCGGACCTCGTCGACGCGTTCGAGCGGCGCTACGGCGTCGCCGTGCTCACCATGTACGGCGCCACCGAGTTCGGCGGCGTCGCGGGCTGGACCTTGGCCGACTGGCGCCAGTACCGGGCCGACAAACGGGGCAGCGTCGGGCGGCCCAATCCGGGGGTCTCGGTCCGGGTGGTCGACGCCGACACCGGCACAGTGCTCGAACCGGGCCGGGACGGGCTGCTCGAGGTGACGGGCGGCCAGGCCGGCACCCAGTGGGTGCGCACCACGGACCGGGCCCGCCTCGACCACGACGGCTTCCTCTGGATCCTCGGCCGCGCCGACGACGTCATCATCCGCGGCGGATTCAAGGTGTCCCTCACCGGCCTGCGCGACGTCCTGCTCGCCCATCCCGGCGTACGGGACGCGGTCGTCATCGGGGTGCCCGACGAGCGGTTGGGCCAGGTCCCCGTGGCCGTGGTGGAGGTACCCGACGGCCTGGTCTCCGCCAGCGACCTGGTCGGTCACGTCGCCCGCCGGCTGCCGCGCTACCAGGTGCCCGTCGACATCCGGGTCCTGGACGCACTGCCCCGCACGCCGTCGATGAAGCCCGACGGTGCCGCCATCCGCGCCCTCTTCGAACCGACCGCAGCGTCAACCGACTCCCGATCCCGTGAAGTGGAGCTGTCCCATGGCAACTGAACCGACGCTTATCCCGACGCCGGAGGACCTCCGCGCCAGCGTCGGCCGGAGCTTCGGCCCGACCGACTGGGTCGAGATCACCCAGGAGCGCATCGACGCCTTCGCCGACGCGACGGGCGACCACAACTGGATCCATGTCGACACCGAACGAGCCAAGCACGGCCCCTACGGCGCGACGATCGCCCACGGCCACCTCACGTCCTCGCTCGCGCCGATGTTCCTGTCACAACTCATGAAGATCGGGTTCGGTCACCGCCTCAACTACGGCTCGGACAAGGTCCGGTTCCCGGAGCCGGTGCCGTGCGGCTCGCGTGTCAGGGCCCGCGCCACCATCACCGATCTCGATGAGCGCCCATCGGGGCTGCTGCTGCGTACGCAGATCGTGGTCGAGATCGAAGGTAAGCAACGTCCGGCGTGCGTCGCCGAGTCCCTGCGATTCATCGCCCACTGACGTTCCAGGAGGACACATCATGGCTCGGCTCGCCCAGACGCCAGGTCTCACCGAGATCCAGCGCGACATCCTCGCCACCGTGCGGGCGTTCGTCGACAAGGAGATCATCCCCAACGCCCAACGGCTCGAACACGCCGATGAGTACCCGACCGACATCGTGGACGGGATGCGGGAGATGGGACTGTTCGGGCTCACGATCTCCGAGGAGTACGGCGGGCTCGGCGAGTCCCTGCTCACCTACGCGCTGGTGGTGGAGGAGCTGTCCCGAGGTTGGATGTCGATCTCGGGCATCGTGAACACCCACTTCATCGTCGCGTACCTGATCTCCCAGTACGGCTCGCCGGAGCAGAAGAGCCGGCTGCTGCCGAGGATGGCCGCGGGGGAGGCCCGGGGCGCCTTCTCGATGTCGGAGCCCGGGGTCGGTTCGGACGTGGCCGGCATCCGGACCAGGGCCGACCGCCGGGGCGACACCTTTGTCCTCAACGGACAGAAGATGTGGCTCACCAACGGTGGCTACTCCTCGGTCGTGGCGACCCTGGTCAAGACCGAGACCGGCGCCCCCACCGTGTACGGCAACATGACGACCTTCCTGCTGGAAAAGGAGCCCGGCTTCGGGCAGACCGCGCCCGGCCTGACCATCCCCGGAAAGCTCGAGAAGATGGGGTACAAGGGCGTTGAGACCACCGAGATGATCCTCGACGGGGTCACGGTGCCGGAGACGGCCGTGCTGGGCGGGGTGGAAGCCGGCCTCGGTCGCGGCTTCTACCAGATGATGGACGGCATCGAGGTGGGCCGGGTCAACGTGGCGGCCCGCGCCTGCGGCATCTCGATCCGGGCGTTCGAACTGGCCGTCGCGTACGCGCAGCAGCGCTCCACGTTCGGCAAGCCGATCGCCCAGCACCAGGCGATCGCGTTCAAGCTGGCCGAGATGGGTACGAAGATCGAGGCCTCGCACGCCCTGATGGTGAACGCCGCCCGTCTCAAGGATTCCGGCGCCCGCAACGACGTTGAGGCCGGCATGGCCAAGCTGCTGGCCTCCGAGTACTGCGCCGAGGTGGTGCAGGAATCGTTCCGCATCCACGGCGGCTACGGCTTCTCGAAGGAGTACGAGATCGAACGCCTCATGCGGGAGGCGCCGTTCCTGCTCATCGGTGAGGGCACGTCCGAGATCCAGAAGACGATCATCTCGCGCGGCCTGCTCAGGGAGTACACGAGCTAAATTTGAATCAGATTGAATAGTTGTATGATTTAACTTCGCTGGCTTATGCGGTAACTTCTATTGATCTCGCTCCGCCTGGCTGTCCTCGGGCCACGAGGCCTGAGGCTGACATCCGTCCC
>JAEZGP010000571.1 GCA_023437285.1 Actinomycetes bacterium
GCACCGGGCAACACCCGGTGCGGCGCGGCGCCACGAGAGGTGAGGGGGAGGCGAACGTGACATCCGAGGACGTGCCGCTGCTCGAACTGCGAGGGCTGCGCAAGAGCTTCGGCCCGGTACAGGTCCTGCGCGACGTGGACTTCGCCGTCAACGCCGGCGCGGTCACCGCGCTCGTGGGCGACAACGGCGCCGGAAAGTCCACGCTGGTCAAATGCATCAGCGGCATCTACGGCCACGATTCGGGCGAGTTCCTGTTCGAGGGCCGGCCGGTGACCATCCACGGGCCGCGTGATGCCGCCGCCCTCGGCATCGAGATCGTCTACCAGGACCTCGCGCTCTGCGACAACCTGGACATCGTGCAGAACATGTTCCTGGGCCGCGAGCGCCGCGCCGGCCTCGTCCTCGACGACGACACGATGGAGCAGCTTGCCGCCAAGACACTGGCGGACCTCGCCGTGCGTACCGTGACGAACGTGCGCCAGCGGGTGTCGAGCCTGTCCGGCGGCCAGCGACAGACCGTGGCGATCGCCAAGGCCGTGCTGTGGAACAGCCGGGTGGTCATCCTCGACGAGCCGACCGCCGCGCTGGGCGTCGCACAGACCGCGCAGGTGCTGGAGCTGGTGCGCCGGCTCGCCGACAGCGGCCTGGCGGTGGTACTTATCTCGCACAACATGAACGATGTCTTCGCGGTCGCCGACCGCATCGCCGCGCTGTACCTGGGCCGCATGGTGGCGCAGGTGAAGGCCAGCGAAGTCACGCACGCGCAGGTCGTGGAGCTGATCACGGCCGGCCGAAGCGGCAACCTGGGACTGGAGCCCGAGACCGGGTCCTCGAACGGAGTGGCGGAATGACCAACGCGGGCACTACGCAGCCGGTCAGCTCGCTGGCCGCGCACGCCACGGCGTACTGGCGCCGGGTGCGGGGCGGCGATATGGGCGCGCTGCCGGCCGTACTCGGGATTCTGGTCCTGGTTGTTGGGTTTTCCCTCGCGCGGCCCGTGTTCTTTTCGGCGACCAACTTCGCCAACCTGTTGTTCCAGGGCGCGGCGGTCACCGTCATCGCGATGGGCCTGATCTTCGTGCTGCTGCTCGGCGAGATCGACCTGTCGGCCGGCTACACCAGCGGCGTGTGCGCGTCGCTGGCCGCTGTCCTGATGCTCGATCAGCACATGCCGTGGTACTACGCGATCGCCACCGCGCTGGTGACCGGGGTCGTCACCGGCCTCGTGCTGGGCACACTGGTGTCCAAAGTAGGCATTCCCTCGTTCGTGGTCACGCTCGCGGCGTTCCTGTCGTTCCAGGGTGTGCTGCTGCTCATCGTGAAGCAGGGCCAGATCATCCCGATCCAGGACGCGACCATCCTGAAGATCGGCAACAACAACCTGCCGATCTGGGCCGGCTGGGTGTTCTACGCGGTGTCGGTCGGCGGGTACGCGGCGGTGCAGCTCTACCGCACGCTGCGGCGCTCCGCCAAGGGCCTGGTCCGCGACCCGATGAGCCTGGTCGCCCTGCGCATCGCGGCGGTCGCGATCGCCGGTGGGGTGGCCGTCTACATCCTCAACCTGGAGCGCTCGTTCAACCCGGCGCGCACCTCCCTGAAGGGCGTGCCGATCGTCGTGCCCATCGTGCTGATCCTGCTCGTCGTGCTGACCTTCGTGCTGAGCCGCACGACGTACGGCCTGCACATGTACGCGGTCGGCGGCAACGTGGAGGCGGCCCGCCGCGCCGGCATCGCCACCGATCGCCTGCGGGTCAGCGCGTTCGTGATCTGCTCGACGCTGGCCGCGATCGGCGGCATCATCGCGGCGTCGCGCGACAACTCGGTGAGCCCCACGACGGGCGGCAGCAACGTGCTGCTCTACGCCGTCGGTGCGGCCGTCATCGGCGGCACCAGCCTCTTCGGCGGCAAGGGACGGGTGCTCGACGCCGTCCTCGGTGGCGCGGTCGTGGCGATCATCGACAACGGCATGAACCTGCTGACCGACAAGGCGTGGATCAAGTACGTCGTCACGGGCCTGGTCCTGCTGACGGCTGCCGGCGTGGACGCGCTGTCCCGGCGGCGCGCGGCGGCCCGCGGCCTAAGCTAGCGCGGGCACATGCGGGCCGGTCCCACCCAGGAGGACATCCGTCGACACAACCTCGGGGCGCTCCTGCGCTACGTGCACGTACGCGGGCCGACGTCCCGTGCGGAACTGACCACGTCGCTCGGGCTCAACCGCAGCACGATCGGCGCGCTCACCGCCGACCTGGCGGCGGCCGGGCTGGTCACCGAGGAACTGCCGCGCGACCATGGCCGCACGGGGCGGCCCTCCCTGGTCGTACGTCCCGAGCACGAGCGGGTCTACGCGTACGCCTTCAGCGTCGAGGTGGACCGGCTCACCGCCGCCCGGGTGGGCCTGGGCGGGAAGGTGCTCGATCGCCGTGAGGTGCCGCGTTCGGCCGACGTGGTAGGTCCGCTGGTGGAGTTCGTCCGGGAGACGGAGGCGTCCGTCGGGGACGGTACCGCGTGCGTGGGCAGCGGGGCGGCCGTCAGCGCGATGGCCCGCCACGACGACGGCCGGGTCTACCTGGGCGACGCCGCCGTGCTGGGGGAGTCGCTCGCCGCCGGGCTCGACGACGCGCTGGCCGGTTCGCGTACGTCAACCCCGCCCGTGGCGGTGCGCAACGTCGCCGACCTGGCCGCGCTCGCGGAACACACGCGCGGCGTGGCGGCCGGTTGCGACAACGTCATCTACCTGCACGGCGACGCGGGCATCGGCGGCGGGATCATCGCGGGCGGCCGAGCGGTCACCGGGCATGGCGGCCACGGCGGCGAGGTCGGCCACATGGTGGTCAACCCGGAGGGCCGCGCGTGCGGTTGCGGTTCGTGGGGCTGCTGGGAGACGGAAATCGGGGAGTACGCCCTGCTGCGCGCCGCCGACCGCGACGGTTGGGGCCGGCCGGTCGTGGCCGACGTGGTGGACGCCGCCCGGCGCGGTGACGTGGTGGCCCAGGCGGCGACGCGTCAGGTGGGCCGGTGGCTGGGTTTCGGGGTAGCGAACCTGGTGAATATCATCAACCCCGAGATGGTGATCTTCGGTGGTTCGTTGCGCGAGGTGTACCTCGCCTCGGCCGCGCAGGTGCGCGAGCGGCTGACCCGCATGGCGTTGCCCGCCTGCCGCGAGCACGTCCGGCTGCGTACGCCCAACCTGGGCGACGACGCCCCGCTGTTCGGCGCGGCCGAGCTGGCGTTCGAACGGTTGCTGGCCGACCCGCTCGACGCCGCGACGCCATGATGCGTTTCCTGCAAATATAGATGACTTTCGTAACCTGTACGCCATATCGCCTCGCTACCGTTCGTGCTGGACGCGTCACTGGGGACGCGTCGACGCGCGAAAGGACCAAGGCGATGTTGACTGAGCAGGCCACCGCGAACCCGGCGGACCGCGAGGCGCTGGAGAGCCTGATCGGCCCGGAGCGGGCGGCACGGCTGCGGGAGGCGGCCGACGCCATCAAGGAGCGGCTCGGTGACGGAGGCACCCTGTGGCACGTGAACTCCACCGGCGCCGGCGGGGGTGTGGCCGAGATGCTGCACACCGTCATTCCCCTCTATCGCAGTCTCGGGGTTCCGGCGAGGTGGGCGGTCATCGGCGGCGATGACCGCTTTTTTTCGATCACCAAGCGGCTCTACGGCGCCCTGTACGGCAGCATCGGCGACGGCGGCCCGCTCGGTGACGCCGAACGCGCCGACTACCTGGCCAACCTCACCGCCGTGGCCGACGCGTTCCGCGAGCTGCTCAGCCCCGACGACATCGTCATCCTGCACGACTTCCAGACCACCGGACTGATCGACCTGCTCGGCAAGGACGTCGCCGCGATGTACTGGCGCTGCCACGTCGGCGTCGACGAGCAGACCGAGGCCTCGACCCTCGGCTGGGACTTCCTCACCCCGCTGCTCGACCACGCCGACGGGCTGATCTTCTCGGTCGACTGGCACGTACCGCCGCGCCTGCGCGAGCGGCCCGTCACGATCCTGCCGCCGTTCGTCGCGCCGTTCATCGCCAAGAACCGCGAACTCGACCCCGACGTCATCGCCACCGCACTGGCCCGCTGCGGCCTGTCCGCCGGGCCCGCCCCGACCGAACCAACCACAGTGGACCTCGGTGGCCGGAAGGTCCACCTGAACCACGCCGCCACCGTCGTGTCCGTCGGCCCGCCCGAACCCGGTCAGCCCATCGCCGCGCAGATCTCCCGCTGGGACCGGCTCAAGGACATGCACGGCGTACTCGCCGCCTTCACCACGTTCGTACCCGAGGGCTACCTCGCCCTCGTCGGCCCCGACCCGGCGAGCATCCCCGACGACATCGAGCAGGGCGTCTGGTTCCAGCGCTGCGTCACCGACTGGCAGGCCCTGCCGCCCGCCGTACGAGCCCGCGTGGCCCTCATCTGCCTGCCCATGGCTGACCTGAGCGAAAACGCCGTACTGGTCAACGCCATCCAGCGGGCCGCCACCACGGTCACCCAGAAGAGCCTCGTGGAGGGCTTCGGCCTCACGGTCGCCGAGGCCATGCTCAAGTCGCGCGTCGTCGTCGCCAGCGCCGTCGGCGGCATCCGCGCGCAGATCACCCACGGCGACACCGGCCTGCTCGTCGAGGACCCCACGGACCTGGCCACGTTCGGCTCCCTGGTGACCACCGCGCTCGCCGACACCCCCGAAAACCACACCATGGGCGTACGCGCAAGAGAACGCGTCCTGACGTCCTTCCTCCCCGACCGCGAAATAGTCACCACCGCCGACATGATCACCCCCTAACACCTCACCCCACCCTCGCCCGCTCGCCCGCCCCGCCCGCCCCCTCGGACGGTTTGGACAGTTCCGCGTGTAATGGCCGCCCGGATAACACGCGAAACTGTCCAAACAGCGGGCTACGGCGGGGCGGGCGGTCCCGGAAGTGGGCGGCGTGCGCGTGCTGGGCGGGGGCGCGCGCCGGAACCCGTGTCCGCTTGGGGACAGTTTGGACAGTTGCGCGTGTAATGGCCGCCGGGATAACACGCGGAACTGTCCAAACAGGGGGCTACGGCGGGGGCGGCGGTCCCGGAAGTGGGCGGCGTGCGCGTCCTGGGCGGGGGCGTGCGCCGGAACCCGTGCCCGCTTGGGGACAGTTTGGACAGTTGCGTGTGTAACAGCGGCCTGGATAACACGCGGAACTGTCCAAACAGGGGGCTACGGCGGGGGCGGTCCCGGAAGTGGGCGGCGTGCGCGTCCTGGGCGGGGGCGCGCGCCGGGCCCCGTGTCCGCGTGGGGACAGTTT
>JAEZGP010000701.1 GCA_023437285.1 Actinomycetes bacterium
GGGTGGCACGGGGTCGCCGGGCGGACCGGGCACCTCGGGCGGGCCGGATGCCCCGGGGGGCACGGCCGCGCCAGGCGGCACGGCCGCGCCTGGAGGAACCGCACCAGGGGGCACGGCCGCGCCTGGAGGAACCGCGCCAGGAGGGCCGGCCGGATCCGGAGGTACGGCGGGATCCGGAGGCACGGCGGCGCCGGGTGCCGGAAGTGCGACGGCAACCGCGACTCCCAAGGCCACTGTTACCGTCCCGAACGTGGTGGGTAAGACGGCCGGTGAGGCGGAGCGGATTCTGACCGGCGCCGGTCTGACCAATGTGGATTTCGAAGGCCCGGGGGTGCCTATCCAGCCGGGCTGGAAGGTGACGAAGCAGTCCATCAAGGCCGGTACGAAGGTGGCGCCGAACAAGCGGATCGTCATCACGGTGGTGGAGCTGTCCGGCCGAGGCTGACGGGTCAACGCGCGAGGGCCCGGGGCTGCCAGCCGCCGGGCCCTCAGCTGACCGGGGCTGCCAGCCATCCGGCCCTCGCCGTGACCGGGGCGTTTCCGCCTCGTTGCCACCTCGTCTCACCTGTCGCGAGCGCTTGACGCGCTCTTGAACGGTGTTGCACGGTTCGCCTATGACCGACGCGTTGGATCTCTCGGTGAAGACCCTCGGCACGTGCCGGATCCCCTCACCTCTCGGCACGTTGGTCCAGAACCGCCGGTCCACGTTGCACTACGTGGACGAGACCGACGTGGTCCTCTTCGACGACACCCGCACCATGGTGGCCGGGCGGGGGGTGAACGCGGAGGAGTTGCCGGGCTTCGAGCCGGGCGGGCCGCGGGGACGCATCTTCTTCGACCCGTCCAAGACGCGCGTGGGCATCGTGACCTGCGGCGGGCTGTGCCCGGGCCTCAATGACGTGATCCGGGCGATCGTGCTCGAACTCACCAACCGGTACGGCGTACAACGCATTTATGGGTTTAGGAATGGATATCAGGGGTTTGTTCCTAAATATGGGCGGGCCGTCGTGGACCTCACGCCCGAGGTGGTCAGCGGCATCAATGAGTACGGCGGGACGATCCTGGGCACCTCGCGCGGCCAGCAGGACCCGTACGAGATCGTGGACTGCCTGGAGCAGCTGAGCCTGAACGTCCTGTTCGTGATCGGCGGCGACGGGTCGATGCGCGGCGCCCTGCGGATCGCCGAGGTGATCGCCGAGCGCGGCCGCAAGATCGCGGTCATCGGGGTACCGAAGACGATCGACAACGACATTCCCTACATCGACCAGAGCTTCGGGTTCCAGACGGCGTTCGGCAAGGCGACCGAGACGATCCGGGCGGCGCACGTCGAGGCGCGGGCCGTGCCGAACGGGGTCGGCCTGGTGCAGCTGATGGGCCGGCATTCCGGGTTCATCGCCTGCTACGCGGCGCTGGCCAACAACGACGCCGACTATGTGCTCATCCCCGAGGTGCCGTTCGCCCTCGACGGCGACAACGGCTTCCTCAGCCACCTGCGCGCCAGGGTCACCCGTCGCGGCCACGCCGTTGTCGTGGTCGCGGAGGGCGCCGGGCAGGAGTACCTCCAGCACGAGCCGCAGGGCTCCGACGCCTCGGGCAACCTCAAGTTGCACGACTTCGGCGTCTACCTGCGCCAACGGATCTTCGAGCACTTCGCCGAGACCGGCACCGAGGTCAACCTCAAGTACATCGACCCGAGTTACGCCATCCGGAGCGTGCCCGCCAACCCGTACGACAGCGTGTACTGCATCCGGCTGGCGCACGCCGCCGTGCACGCGGCCATGGCGGGCCGCACCGAGATGGTCGTCGGCCGGTGGCACGGCCGGTTCGTGCACATTCCGATGGCATTGGCGATCAGTTCCCGCAACCAGGTCGACCCCGAGGGCGACCTGTGGATGACGGTGCTGGAGGCGACCAACCAGCCGCCCCGGTTCGGCTAGCGGACGGCCACCTCCTGGCGCGGGTCCTTGCCGAAGTTGGCCTCGTCGTAGAGGACCCAGCTGGCCACCGAGATCTCGTAGACCCTGTGATGTGCCTCACCGTTGGCCAGGCGCTGCGGGTCGATCGCGTTGGCGGCCTTCGGCCACCGCGTGACGTAATGCTGGATCTGCTCGTTGATCCCGGTAGTGGGTAGCTCGCGGGCCGTGCCCTTGAACGCCACGCCCTGGACCGGTTGGCCGAGGGCGTCGAGTTCGATGGCCACGATCGCACCCGCGACGCGTGCATCGGCGCGGATGTTGGCGCAGTGCAACCGGTTGGGTCGGGAGATGAACCACAGGCGGTCGGGAGTGAAGGCACTCGCAAACCAGACGTTGCACACGTACGGCGAGCCGTCGCCGTCCAGTGTGGCGAGTTGCACCACCTTACCGGCCGTGACCTGCTGTTCAAGAATGGTACGGGCGTTGGGCGTCAGCACGTGGCCTCCAGCGCTCGGGGATCCCGATCGTAACGCCGCGTCGCGTGTCGCACACCCACCGTCCCAATGCCACTCACGGCTGATTCCCAGCTCAAACACAGTAGGGCTCGGGGTTTGCCGTAGAGGATGGCGGGAAATGACAAGCCCGCTAGGCGAACGCGGTACATCGACGCAGCCCACCAAGTGAGGAGCCCTGGCATGACCATCGCGAACAATGAGGTGACCGGCGCCGACGACCTGTGGCTTACGGCGGTGCTGCGGCCGGCGGGAGTGCTGTCCGCGTCCGCTATGGAGCGACTGGCGGACGAGATGACATCCGTCGCCCGTACGGCGAACATCGTCGTGGTCAACCTCGTGGCGGCGACGGTGACCGACGTGGAGGCGCTCGCCGCGGCCCTCAAGGGGCCCGGGTCGCTGCTGTCGGCCCCCGACAAGTGCCTGCTGCTGGTCGGCGCCGACGACGAGTTGCTGGCCGCCCTGGACCGGGCCGGTGGCGAGATCGCCGCCATCGAGACCGAACCGTCCCCCGACGCGGACCTCGCGCTCGCGGCCTGAGCCGGAACGCATCTGAGACTTTCCGTGGGAGACCGACATCCCGCGGCGTGAGCCCGTCCGATGACGTGGTGGCGTCGGACACCGGGCCGCCGGGCAAGGGTCTCCAGGGTCTGGCCTGATCAATGTTGTGGTGGCGTTGATCAGGCCAGACCCGACCCGGCCGCCACGAGGTCACCGATGGCGCCGGCCGGCCCGGGACGCCCGTACAACCAGCCCTGGGCGGCGTCGCAGCCGATGGCGCGCAGCCGCTCGGCCTGCGTGACGGTCTCCACGCCCTCGGCGGTGACCGTCAGGCCCAGGGTGTGGGCCAGCGACACGAGGGTGGCGAGGATCCGCTCGTCGGTTGGGTTGCCGGTCGCGTCGGGCGAGCGCAGCCCCGTCACGAACTCGCCCGCGATCTTCA
This sequence comes from Actinomycetes bacterium, assembly GCA_023437285.1. Taxonomy (GTDB): domain Bacteria; phylum Actinomycetota; class Actinomycetes; order Mycobacteriales; family Micromonosporaceae; genus Luedemannella. The sequence continues at coordinate 3,372 of JAEZGP010000701.1, forward strand.
ATTCGCGTACGGGCAGCCGGCGCAGGTACGCCAGGTTGGAGTAGCCCGTACCGAAGTCGTCGATGGCGATGCGCACGCCCCGCGACGCCAGCGCGCGCAGCGCGGCGATCGGCTCGGCGTCCGTGTTCATCACCGAGCTTTCGGTGATCTCCAGTTGCAGCCGCGCCGGGTCCAGGCCGGTGCGGTCGAGGACGTCGAGCACCCGGGTGACCAGCGCCGGGTCGTGCACCTGCCGGACGGCGAGGTTGACGCTGATGAACCCCTCCGGCTTCGATTCGGGCCACCACCGCGCCGCCTGCGCGCAGGCCTCCTCCAGCACGGCGTAGCCCAGCCGCAGGATCAGCCCCGTCTCCTCGGCGAGCGGGATGAACTCGCCCGGCGAAAGCCGGCCCAGCCTGGGGTGCAGCCAGCGCACCAGCGCCTCGACGCCCACCAGGCTCCCCTCGAACAGCGAAACCATGGGCTGGTACTCCACGACGAACTGCCCGTGCTCCAGCGCCGCCGGCATCTGGGCCGACAGGGCGTAGCGCGCGATCTCCAGGTCGTCGCGGGCCGGGTCGAACAGGGCCCACCGGCCCTTTCCGGCCGCCTTCGCCCACTGCAACGTGATGTCCGCCGCCCGCATGAGGTCGGTCGGGTCGCGTCCCGCGGCGGGTGACTCGGCGATGCCGATGCTCGCCGTGACGGCCAGCTCGTGCCCGTCGATGTGGACCGGCTCGGCGATGGAGGCGAGCGCCTCGTCGGCGATCGCGGTGAGTTCGTCCGTGTCGGCGGGGTCGGTGACCAGGATGACGAACTCGTCACCGCCCATCCGGGCCACGAGGTGGCGGTGTGAGGCGACCCGCTGGCCCAGCCGGGAGGCGATGGCCACGAGCAGGCGGTCGCCGACCCCGTGGCCGAGGCTGTCGTTAATCATCTTGAAGCCGTCGAGATCGATGAAGCAGATCCCGATCGGGCCGCCGCCGTCGCCCAGCGCCTCGGTGAGGCGGCGGGAGAACAGGGCCCGGTTCGGCAGCCCGGTCAGCGGGTCGTGGGTGGCCTGGTGCCGGAACCGTGCCTCGCTGGCCCGCAGCGCCTGCTCGGCCTGCGCGCGCGCCGCGAGGGCCGCCTGCCGGATCGTCTCCTGCTCGTCGAGCGTACGGTCGCGGATCGCCTTCGCGTACCCGGTGGCCAGCGAGCCCAGCAGCCGACCCAGCCGGTCGGCGTCGTCGGGCGTGGCCGCCCCGAGGTCGCGCAACATGCGCAGTTGCATCACCTCGATGGTGCGTCCGAGCGCCTCGGCCGCCGTGAAGTTGGCGGCCACCAGGTCGGTGCCGACGTCGTAGCCGATCTGCGGCGAGAACGGCTCCTGGGCCAGCGCGGCCGCGAGCCGCCCGGTGAGCCCGGACAGGTACCGCTCGACCTCGGCCACCGTCAGCGGCACGTAACAGGTGCCGGTGATCGCCTTCGTCCAGGCGCGGGCGAAGGCGGCCACCCCGGGCGAGCCCGGCGCGCTGTCGGTCATTCCTTGCGTCCCACCCCGCCCAGGACGCCCGTGCGCTCCGGGTGCTCGCCCACCTCGTCGGGGGAGTCGGGCCGCCACTCGGGGACCCACACCACGCCTGGCGCGACGAGCGTGAAGCCGTCGAACAGCGCGGTGAGTTCGGCGCGGGTGCGCAGCGTCAGCGGGTTCGCGGTGCGGTGGTAGACCGCCTGGCCGGCGGCGCCCTCCTGCGGCCGGCTGTCGGACGAGCCGTGGCTGATCACGAGGTAGCTGCCGGCCGGCACGGCGTCGCGGAAGGCGCGCAGGATGCCGGCCGGGTCCTCGTCGTCGGACACGAAATGCAGCATCGCCACCAGCATGACAGCGATGGGCTGGTCGAAGTCGAGCAACGCGCGCACGTCGGGGTCGGCGAGGACACGCTCCGGCCGGCGGCCGTCCGCCTGGATGACCGTGGCGTTGTCGTTGCCGGCCAGGATCTTGCGGCTGTGCGCCACCGCCACGGGGTCGATGTCGACGTAGGCGACCCGGGCCGTCGGATCGGCCTGCTGGGCGATCTCGTGGACGTTGCCGAGCGTGGGGATCCCCGAGCCGATGTCGAGGAACTGGCGGATCCCGGAGTCGGTCAGGAACCGCACCGCGCGGCGCAGGAAGGCGCGGTTGGCCCGCGCCCCGACCTCCACGTCCGGGATGACGGCGCGGATCTGCTCCACCGCGGCGCGGTCGGCGGCGAAGTTGTGGTTGCCGCCGAGGTAGTAGTCGTACATGCGCGCCGCGCTCGGCCGCTCGATGTCGATCTCCGCAGGTGCCCAGTCCGGTCGTTCCATCAACGTCCCTCAGCGTGCGGTGGAATGATCAACACTATTGTGCCCGTACCGGGCAAACCTTGGCCAGCCTGGGCGAACTTACAGGGCGGCGTGGGTCGTGTCGAGAAGTTCCGGAATCGGCTCGAAGATGCCGAAGATGGCGCCCTGCGGGTCCACCAGGAACGCGGCGGTGCCCACCCCGACGGACATCGGCCGGATGACCACGGCGCCGCCGAGCGCGGCGCACCGCTGCGCCACGGCCGCGCAGTCGGCCACCTCGAACGTCACGCCCCACCGCGGCGCCAGCGCGGCCGGCATGTCAGGGGTGATCGCCACCAGGCCGCCGACCGTACGCCCGGCCGTGTAGAACTCGCCGTAGTCGACCGTCGCGACCAGCTCCCCGGCCCGTTCCGACCAGTCGAAGACGTCCTTGTAGAACGCCGTGGCGCCGGCCGTGTCCCGGGTCCACAGCTCGCTCCAGGACGGGGACCCGGGCTCCCGCTGCACCTGCGTGCCGGCGAATGTGGCCCGCTGCCACAGCCCGAAGACCGCTCCCTGGGGGTCGGCGCAGACCGCCGCCTGGCCCCGGGTGCCGACCTGCGCCGGGGGCGACACGACGCGGCCCCCGGCCGAGGTCACCGCCGCGACGGTGGCCGCGATGTCGTCCGTACTGATGAAGACCATCCACGCCGCGGGTCCGTCGGCCGCGGCCGTCGCTCCCGCGGCGACCAGGTCGTGGAGGAGGAAGTCGAGGCGGCCGTCGTCCGGGCCGCCGCGGGTGGTCCAGCCCAGCAGCTGGCCATAGAAGTCCGCCACACCGGCCGGGTCCGGGCACCACAGGTCGAACCAGCACAGAGAGGCCGGCGGATATCCTCGCACGCGCATGCCGCATCCCTCCCGATGTGACGATCCACGGGACGTTACGCCGGCGTTAACGGCGCCGATTCGTCCGAATGTCTCGTTATTGTTGACGAACATCTTCAAGCTCAGTGGGAGCATCTGCGCGTCCGCCGACGGCCGTCCGGTCGGCGCGGCGGGCCGCCTTCGGTTTGCGTCCTGGCGCGTCCCGTGACCCCGTGGGACGCCTGTGACGCCGAGGGATTATTCTGCGTCCGAGGTACGCCACAGATCTTGTTAGCAAGGTGACCAGGAGGCCACGAGTGACCACGGTTGCACCGAAGCCGATAGTGACCCGGCCGTGGCCGGTTCACCAGCCGGTCAAAGGGTCGGCCTTCGCGCGCCTGCTGCGTACGACGGACGCCAAGCAGATCGGCCTGATGTATCTGGTCACGTCGTTCGTGTTCTTCATGATCGGCGGCATCATGGCGCTGCTCATGCGCGCCGAGCTGTTCAGTCCGGGGCTGCAGTTCCTCTCCCCGGAGCAGTACAACCAGCTCTTCACGATGCACGGCACGATCATGCTGCTGCTGTTCGCGACGCCGGTGCTGTTCGCGTTCGCGAACTACATCGTGCCGCTGCAGATCGGCGCCCCGGACGTGAGCTTCCCTCGGCTCAACTCCCTGGCGTACTGGCTGTACCTGTTCGGCGGCACGTTGACCGTCGCCGGGTTCATCACCCCGGGCGGGGCGGCGGACTTCGGCTGGTTCGCGTACACGCCGCTGTCCAACGTGCAGAACTCGCCCGGCCCCGGCGCCGACATGTGGATCATCGGCCTGGTGATCTCCGGCCTCGGCACGATCCTCGGCGCGGTCAACATGATGACCACGATCCTCACCCTGCGCGCGCCGGGCATGACGATGTTCCGGATGCCGATCTTCACGTGGAACATCCTGATCACGAGCCTGCTCGTCCTCATGGTGTTCCCGATCCTGGCGGCCGCGCTGCTCGCGCTCCTGTCCGACCGGCAACTCGGCTCCCACGTCTACGATCCGGCCACCGGCGGGCCGCTGCTGTGGCAACACCTGTTCTGGTTCTTCGGCCACCCCGAGGTGTACATCGTGGCGCTGCCGTTCTTCGGCATCGTCTCCGAGGTCATCCCGGTCTTCTCCCGTAAGCCGATCTTCGGCTACAAGGGCCTGGTCGGCGCCACCATCGCCATCGCGGCGCTGTCCATGAGCGTGTGGGCCCACCACATGTTCGCCACCGGCCAGGTGCTGCTGCCGTTCTTCAGCTTCCTGAGCTTCCTCATCGCCGTGCCGACCGGTATGAAGTTCTTCAACTGGATCGGCACCATGTGGCGCGGTCAGCTCACGTTCGAGTCGCCGATGTTGTTCTCCATCGGGTTCCTGGTGACGTTCCTCTTCGGCGGCCTGTCCGGCGTGCTGCTGGCGGCCCCGCCGATCGACTTCCACGTCTCCGACTCGTACTTCGTGGTCGCGCACTTCCACTACGTGCTCTTCGGCACCATCGTGTACGCCGTCTACGCCGGCGTGTACTTCTGGTTCCCGAAGATGACCGGCCGCATGATGAACGAGGCCTGGGGCAAGCTGCACTTCTGGCTGACGATCATCGGCTTCAACGTGACCTTCCTCGTGCAGCACTGGCTCGGTGCCGAGGGCATGCCGCGCCGCTACTTCGACTACCTGCCCAGCGACGGTTGGACCACGCTGAACGCGGTCTCCACCGTGGGGGCGTTCATCATCGGTGTCTCGACGTTGCCGTTCCTCTACAACGTCTGGAAGTCCTACAAGACTGGTCCGATCGTGTCGGTCGACGACCCGTGGGGCCACGGCAACTCGCTGGAGTGGGCCACCAGCTGCCCGCCGCCGCTGCGCAACTT
>JAEZGP010000737.1 GCA_023437285.1 Actinomycetes bacterium
GCCCACGGAAGGGTGCTGCCGCCGACGACCGCGCCGCCCGCCACGGCGGTGTCGGCGCCGGCGCCGGGCGACGAGGCGGTCGACCGCAACTTCGCGGTCTCGCTGCGGTCGGTGACGTGCGGCCGGACCGACCTGGCGCCGCAGGCGCCCCGGGTACGCCCGAAGCGTGGCCAGTTCTGCCTGGTGGGCCTGCGGTTCGAGAACGTCTCGCGGTACCCGGTGTACCTGTCGCTGTCGGCGTGGCTGCAGCGCGCGTACACGTCCGACGGCACCCGGCACTGGGGTGACCTGCGAGCGACCGAGGCGGTGACCGACCGGGACAACCCGTACTTCGCGCGCGTGCGTCCGGGCGAGACGGTCGACGGCACGGTGGTGTTCGACATCGGCGGGGGGCAGCGGATCACCCGCCTGCGCGTACGGGAATCGGTGCTGTCCTCGGGGGTGGACGTCCGCGTCCCGTAGCGGAAGGTGTCATAAGCCTACCCATGGGTAGTACTCCCGGGTAACGTAGAGCGCAAGCGTCGCCCGTCCCCGATGAGGTGTGGCCCATGACGACGACAGAGCGGCGGTCCACGGCCGCCGAAACTCCCGACCGGCCACCGGCCGTGACCACCGACGAGCGGCCAACAGCCGCGAGCACCGATGAGTCGCCTACGGCCGCCGTCGCCGACGAGCGGTCCGCGGCCGCGAGCACCGATCAGCCTGCCGCCCGGCCCGCTCCCGGGACCGGCGTCGACGAGCGGCAGGCGCGCCAGGTCGCCGAGGCGGCCCGCGAGACCCGGTGGACCAAGCCGAGCTTCGGTAAGGAACTCTTCCTGGGGCGGCTGCGGCTGCCACTCATCGCGCCGTGGCCCGATCAGGACCCCGACGCGGTCGCCCGCGGCGTCCCGTTCCTCGCCGCGGTCGAGGAGTACGTGCGCGAGCACGTCGACGGCGCCGCGATCGAGCGCGACGACCGGATTCCCGACGAGGTCCTGCTCGGCATGGCCGACCTCGGCGCCTTCGGCATGAAGATCGACGCCGCGCACGGCGGCCTGGGCCTGTCCAACCTGGACTACTGCCGGGCACTTATGATGATCGGCTCGGCGAGCCCGTCGCTGGCCGCGCTGCTGTCGGCCCACCAGTCCATCGGCGTGCCGCAGCCGCTCAAGCTGTTCGGCAGCAAGGAGCAGAAGGACCGCTACCTGCCCCGGCTGGCGCGCGGCGAGATCTCCGCGTTCCTGCTGACCGAGCCCGACGTCGGCTCCGACCCCGCGCGGCTGCACACGACGGCCGTACCGACCGGGGACGGTTACCTGCTCAACGGCGTGAAGCTGTGGGCCACCAACGGCAGCGTCGCCGACCTGCTCGTCGTCATGGCGGCCGTGCCGCCGCACGAGGGCGGCAAGGGCGGCATCACCGCGTTCGTGGTGGAGGCCGACACGCCCGGCATCACCGTGGAGCGGCGTAACTCCTTCCTGGGCCTGCGCGGGCTGGAGAACAGCGTCACCCGCTTCCACGACGTGCTCGTACCCAGGGAGAACGTGATCGGGGCCGAGGGCAAGGGCCTCAAGATCGCGTTGACCACGCTCAACACCGGCCGGCTGTCGCTGCCCGCCATGTGCGTGGGCGCCGGCAAGTGGTCGCTCAACGTGGCCCGCCAGTGGGCCTCGGCCCGCGAGCAGTGGGGCCTGCCCGTCGGCCGGCACGAGGCCATCGCCGGGAAGATCGCGTTCATCGCGGCCACGACGTACGGCATGGAGTCCATGCTGGAGCTGTGCTGCCGGCTCGCGGACGAGGAGAGTCACGACATCCGCATCGAGGCGGCGCTGGTGAAGCTGTACGCCAGCGAGATGGCCTGGCAGGTGGCCGACGAGCTGATCCAGATCCGGGGCGGCCGCGGGTACGAGACGGCCGACTCGCTGGCCGCGCGCGGCGAGCGGGCGATCGCCGCCGAGCAGCTGCTGCGCGACCTGCGGATCAACCGGATCTTCGAGGGCTCCACCGAGATCATGCACCTGCTGATCGCGCGCGAGGCCGTCGACCAGCACCTCGCGGTGGCGGGTGACATCATCGAGCCGAGCGCGGACCTCGGTCGCAAGGCGCGGGCCGGGGCGCGGGCGGGTGGCTTCTACGCGCGCTGGCTGCCGACGCTCGCGGCCGGCCGGGGTCAGTCCCCGCGCGGCTTCAGCGAGTACGGCCCGCTGGCGGCCCACCTGCGCTACGTGGAGCGGGCCTCGCGCAAGCTGGCCCGCAGCACGTTCTACGGCATGGCGCGCTGGCAGGGCAAGATGGAGCGCAAGCAGCGCTTCCTGGGGCGCGTCGTGGACATTGGCGCGGAGCTGTTCGCCATCTCGGCCACCTGCGTACGCGCGCACGCCGAGCGTGGCACGCATCCCGGCAACGTCGAGCTGGCCGACGTGTTCTGCCGGCAGGCCCGGCTGCGCGCCGAGGCGCTCTTCGACGGCCTGTGGCGCAACAACGACACGCGCGACGCCCGGCTGGCCCGGCGCGTCCTCGCCGGCGAGTACGCCCACCTGGAGGCGGGCGTCCTGGTCCCGGCCGACGAGGGTGCCTGGGTGGCCGACGCGACCCCCGGCCCGGCCACGGGCCCGGACGTGCGCCGGCGCCTCGTCAGAGATCGCGGTCGCTGAGGCCCATCGACGCCAACTCCATCGCGGCCAAGGCGCGCACGACCTCGGGATCACCGTCGCGCCACGCCTTGGCCGCGTTGGGGTTGCACGCCACGAGCTGACGCAGCGGCCGGCGGGCCAGCGCGCGCAGCGCCAGCATGTCGACGCCGGCC
>JAEZGP010000032.1 GCA_023437285.1 Actinomycetes bacterium
GAACCGGCGAGACACCCGACAGCGGCGCCATCGACTTCCACTCGATAGGCGCCCTGGCAAGCATCATCAGCGGCAACGTACTGATCATCATTCTCGGACGCGCGCACCGACAGGCCGCGATCACCGCCACCACCGGCCGGGCCATGGTCGCCCTCGGCGCCTTCGGCCTTGTCTCGCTGATCGGCTTCATGACCATCGCCGGATCATCGGCCACTCTGATCGGCCTGGTCGAACGCTGCGCGGTCTATCCCCTCCTGATCGGCTTCATCTGCGCCGGCAGGTCCATCTGGAAGGGCAATCGGGCCTCTCTTCAGGATCGCCCAAATGGCGGATTTCTCGGAGCAGCGTCGACGCACAGCAGCGGTTGACAGTGTCTGCCTTCGATCTGGAGCGACGGTCGTCGGTTCTCGACCAGCAACCGGTGGTCCGTCTCAGCTGAGCCAGCCCTCACAGGGCGGATCCACCGCTCGCTTGGGCCGGTGCGGTCACCCGCAGCTCGGCCCGCACCTCCGCGTCATGGGTGCCGAGCTTCGGGCCGGTCCACCGGATTCTCCCGGGGGTTGCTGACAGCCGCGGTGCCACGTTCTGCATCGGGATCGGGCCCAGGTCGGGATCGGGCACCCGTACGATGCTCTCCCGCGCCTTGAACTGGGGGTCGGTGAGCATGTCGCGGGCGGTGTAGACCCTCCCGGCCGGCACCGCGTGCTCCTCCAGGATCGCCAGCACCTCGCCGGCGGGGTGTTCGGCGGTCCACCGTGCGATCAGGTCGTCGAGTTCCCGCTGGCGCACGCCGCGGGCAGCGTGTGTGGCGTACTCCGGCGACGTGGCCAGATCGGGCTGACCCATCGCGGCGGCGAGCCGGCGGAACACGGTGTCCTGGTTCGCCGCGACGAGCACGAAGTCGCCGTCCGCGGTTGGATACACGTTGGACGGCGCGACACCGGGCAGTACGGGCCCGGACCGCTCCCGGGTGACGCCGGCGATCGCGTAGTCGGGCACGAGGGCCTCGGTCATGGCGAGCACGGACTCGTAGATGGACACGTCGACGACCTGGCCGACACCGGTGTGTTGCCGGGCATAGAGCGCGAGGAGCGTCCCGTACGCGGCGTGCATCCCGGCCAGCATGTCCCCGATGGACAGCCCGGTACGGCTGGGTGGCCGGTCGGGGTCGCCGACAAGGTGACGAAGGCCGCCCATCGCCTCACCGATCGAGCCGTAGCCGGCGCGGGTGGCGTACGGACCGGTCTGGCCGAAGCCGCTGACCCGCACGAGGATCAGCTCCGGATTGATGGCGGACAGCTCTTCCCAGCCGAGGCCGTAGCGTTCCAGGGTTCCCGGCCGGAAGTTCTCCACGAGGACGTCGGCCTGGGCAACGAGCGCGCGCACGAAGGCGCTGCCGTCGGCGGACTTCAGGTCGGCGGTGACGCTGCGCTTCCCGCGGGCGATGACGCTCCACGACAGGGACTTGCCGTCCCGGCTGTAGCCCCAGCGGCGCATCGGGTCGCCCTCGCCGGGCTGCTCGACCTTGACGACGTCGGCGCCGAAGTCGGCCAGCAACTGCCCGCAGAACGGCCCGGCGATAAGCTGGCCGAGCTCGATGACGCGGACCCCGTCCAACGCCGGCTTGTGGTGCTTCATGGGTTGTGCCTTTCAGTCGATCCGGCGCAGGGAGGTCCGGAACCAGCGGGCCGTCTCGACGTACCGCTCGGCGTTGATTCGAAGGTGCTCGGCGTTGGGCGGGGTGTCGCGGATGCGTGGCGGCACGCCGCGGGCCATGGTGCGGGGTGGGACGACGAATCGGGGCGGCACGAGCGCCGACGCGCCGACCAGCGCGCCGGCCCCGACGACCGAGCCGTTGAGCACGACGGACTGCGAACCGATCAGCGCGCCGTCCTCGACAACGCACCCTTCCAGGTGGGCGAGGTGGCCGACGATGCAACGGTCGCCGATGCGGGTGGGATGCCGCTCACTGGTGTGTACGACAGTGCCGTCCTGGATGTTCGTGCCGGCGCCGATGACGATGCTGCTGCAGTCCCCGCGCAGTACCGCACCGGGCCATACCGAGCTGTCCGGACCGAGGATGACCCGGCCGATCACGACAGCATCGGGGTGCACGTAGGCGGTCGGATCTATCTGGGGGACGAGGTCTCCGAGGGCGTAGATGGGCACAGGTCACAACTCCAGTGACTTGCTGATGATGGTCTTCAGGACCTCACTGGTGCCGCCGTAGATGCGGGTGACCCTGGCGTCAGCGTACATCCGGGCAATCGGGTACTCGGTCACGTAGCCGTATCCGCCGTGCAGTTGCAGGCATCTGTCGACGACGCGGCCCTGCATCTCGGTGCAGAACAGTTTGGTCTTCGCCGCGTCGGCGGGGGTCAGCTCACCGTCGAGGTGCGCCCGTACCGCCGCGTCGAGCAGCGCCTGCCCGGCCGCCAGTTCGGCCGCCATCGCGGCCAGCTCGAACTTGGTGTTCTGGAACTGCGCGAGAGAACGTCCGAAGACGGTACGTTCCCGCACGTATCGGATGGTGTGTTCGTGCGCGGTGACGGCCTGCGCGACGGCGCCGACGGCGATCGCGAGGCGTTCCTGGGCGAGGTTGTGGGTGAGCGCCGTGAACCCGGAGCCCTCCGGGCCGAGCCGGTTGGCCACCGGTACGCGCACATCCTCGAACGCCAGTTCCACGGTGTCCTGCGTGGACAAACCGATCTTCTCCAGCCGACGGCCGACGGTGAACCCGGGGGTGTCCTTCTCGATGACGAGCAGTGACAGCCCGGCCCGGCGGTCGTCGGGATCTCGCCCGGTGCGGACCACGACGACGAAGAGGTCGGCCAGTCCCCCGCCGGTGATGAACGTCTTCGCGCCGTTGACGACGTAGTGGTTGCCGTCGCGGACCGCCGTGGTGCTGATGCCGGCGAGGTCGGAGCCGACGCCCGGCTCGCTCATCGCGATCGCGGTGTACAGGTCGCCGGAGGCCAGCCCCGGGAACCAACGGCCGCGTTGGTCGTCGTCGGCGAAGGCGAGGAAGTACGGCAACACGATGTCGAGGTGGGTCCGTAGGCCGCCGAGGGTGACGACCGATCGCGCGGTCTCCTCCTGGATCACCACGTTGAACCGGTAGTCGGCGCTGCCGCCGCCGCCGTACTCGCCGGGGACGGCGAACCCCATGACACCGACGGCGCCGAGGGTGCGGAACAGGTCTCGGGGCACGATGCCCGCCTCGCGCCACTGCTCGTAGTACGGCGTCACCTCCCGCTCGATGACCTTGCGGACCAGCTGCCGGAACTCCTCGTGCTCCGGTTCGAACAATGTGCGCCGCATCGGGTCAGACGCTCTCTTCCTGTGCCGGCCGCTTGGCCTGGTCGTGGTCCTCCCAGAAGATGACCTTCCGGTTGAGTAGCCCGAGGATGCCGTGCACGGCCAGGCCGATCGTCGCCATCACGAGCAACAGGGCGAACACGCCGTCGACGTGCAGCTGCGCGTTGCGCTGCAACAACATGTAGCCCAGCCCTTGTGAGGAGCTGATGAACTCGCCGGTGATCGCGCCGAGGAGGCTGAACACGGCGGCGACCCGCAAGCCGGCGAAGATGTACGGCAGCGCCACCTTGACCCGCAACATCCGGAACGTCTGCCACTCCGAGGCCTGCAGCATCCGCATGAGGTCACGCTGTTCCCGGGTGGAGGATTTGAGCCCGACGACGACGTTGACGAACACCGGGAAGAACGCCAGTACGGTCGCGAGCGCGATCTTGGGTGCCATGCCGAAGCCAAACCAGGTGACCAGCATCGGCGCGATGGCGATCTTAGGGAAGTTCTGGAACGCGATGATGTACGGCGAGAAGCCCTTCTCCAGCACCGGAATGCGTACCAGCACGGCCGCGACGATGATCGCGGCGACCGAGCCCAGCGCGAACCCGATGCCGAACTCGGAGACCGTCACCAGCAGGTTCCGGTAGAGGTCGGGACCGGTGAGCATGAGCCACAGTTCCTCCGCCACATCCAGCGGCGGTGGCAGGATCAGCGGTTCCACGCCGAAGACCTCCACCGCCGCCACCCACGCGCCGAGCGCGACGAGCGCGATCAGCGGGCTGACGATGAGCGCGGGATGCCGGCGCAGCAGCGACCGGGCTGGACGCTTCCGCGCGGCGGCCGGCTCCGCCTGGGCGGTGCCCCCGTCGCGCGGACGGGACTCGCTCCTGGTCATGGTCATCCCACAACTCCTCGTGCGTGCAGGTGCCCACGGATGCGGTTGGTCAGCTTCGACGCCTCCGGCGAGTCCATGACGTCGAACGAGCGTGGCCGGGGCAGGTCGACCTGTATCTGGTCGAGGATCGTGCCGGGCCGGCCGGAGAGCACGACCACGACGTCGCTGAGGAACACCGCCTCGCTGATCGAATGGGTCACGAAGAGCGTGGTGGCGCCTGTCTCCGACCAGATCCGCAGCAGCTCGGAGTTCATGGTCTCGCGGGTGAGCGCGTCGAGGGCACCGAACGGCTCGTCCATCAGCAGCAGACTGGGCCGGCTCATCAACGCCCGGACGAGCGCGGCGCGTTGCTGCATGCCGCCGGACAGCTCGCGCGGGTAGGCGTTTTGAAAGCCGTCGAGCCCGACCAACTCCAACAGGTCGGCGGCCCGCCTGCGTGCCTCGGGCGAGCGGTCCCGGGCGACCTCGGCCGGCAGCATGACGTTGCGGAAGATGGTCAACCAGGGCAGCAGCACCGGCTGCTGGAACACCATGCCGAAGTCCCGCCGTGGCCCGGTTACCGGCGTGCCCGCCACAAGGGTGGAGCCGCTACTGCTGGTCTCCAGCCCTGCCACGATCCGCAGCAGGGTGGATTTGCCGCAGCCACTGGGGCCGACCAGGGACACGAACGAGCCCTGCCGCACTTCCAGGTCGATGTCGGTCAGCGCCACCACGTCACCGGTGTTCGCGCGGAAGGTCTTCGACACCCCGCTGACCTCGACCCCGGGCGCCGTGGTTACGG
>JAEZGP010000585.1 GCA_023437285.1 Actinomycetes bacterium
AAGGCCGCCGGCGCCAAGGCCGTGCACCGCGGCGCCCGCGACACCCTGGTCCGCAAGGACGTCACCGTCGGCGGCAACGGCACGCACTACATCAGCTATGTGCGCACGTACGACGGCCTGCCGGTCGTCGGCGGCGACGCGGTCGTGGTCACCGACGCGGCCGGCACGGTCACCTCGGCGGCCGCCGCCCAGACCGAGACGATCACCGTCGGCACCACCCCGAAGGTGTCGGCGGCCAGCGCCGCGGCCGTCGCCCGCAAGAGCCTGCCCACCGTCGCCAAGGCGGGCACGCCGACCCTGTCCGTCCTCGCCTGGGGCACCCCCGCCCTCGTGTGGGAGACCGTCGTCGAGGGCGCCACGGCCAGCGGCCGGCCCAGCAAGCTGCACGTGTACGTCGACGCGCTCACCGGCAAGATTCTCGACTCGTACGACGAGGTGCGCGAGGGCACGGGCACCGGCTACTACTACGGCTCGGTCAGCATCACCACGTCGGGCTCCGGCTCGTCGTACTCGATGACGGACACGACCCGGCCGGGCATGCGCTGCGGCGGGCAGAACGGCTCCGCCTACACCGGCACCGACGACGTGTGGGGCAACGGCGGTGGCACCAACCTGGAGACCGCCTGCGTCGACGCCCTGTACGCGGCCCAGAAGGAATGGGACATGCTCTCGGCGTGGCTCGGCCGCACCGGCTTCACCTCGTCCGGCGGCGGCGTGCCGATCCGCGTCGGCCTCAACGACGTCAACGCGTACTGGAACGGCAGCTACGTCAACTTCGGCCACAACCAGGCCAACACCGGGCAGGCCACCTCGGCCGACGTGGTGGGCCACGAACTGGGCCACGCCATCTTCCAGTACACGCCCGGCGGGGCGGGCAGCTCCAACGAGAATGGCGGCCTCAACGAGGCGACCGGCGACATCTTCGGCGCGCTGACCGAGGCGTACATCAACTCGCCGCTGGACCCGCCGGACTACCAGGTCGGTGAGGAGATCAACCTCGTCGGCTCGGGTCCCATCCGCTACATGTACCAGCCGTCGCTGGCCGGCGACCCCAACTGCTACTCCTCGTCCATCCCGACCACCGAGGTGCACGCGGCGGCCGGCCCGCTCAACCACTGGTTCTACCTGCTGGCCGAGGGCAGCGCACCCGGTGGCGGCAAGCCGAACAGCCCGACCTGCAACGGCTCCTCGGTCACCGGCGTCGGCCTGCAGACCGCCGGCAAGATCTACTACAACGCGATGCTCGCGAAGACGTCGACCTGGCGCTACATCAACGTCCGGGTGGCCACCCTCAACGCGGCCAAGACGCTCTACCCGGGCAGTTGCACCCAGTTCAACGCGGTCCTCGCCGCGTGGAACGCGGTCAGCGTGCCGGCCCAGTCCGGCGAGCCGACGTGCAGCACGTCCACGAACGACTTCTCGGTCGCCGTGTCGCCGACCTCCGGCAGCGTCACGGCCGGCTCGTCGGCGACGACGACGGTGTCCACCGCCACCACGGCCGGCTCGGCCCAGTCGGTGGCGCTGACCGCCGCCGGCCTGCCCACCGGCGCGACCGCCACGTTCAGCCCGTCGTCGGTCACCTCCGGCGGGTCGAGCACGCTGACGATCGCGACCTCGACGAGTACGCCCAACGGCACGTACCCGATCACCGTCAGCGGCACGGGGGCGGTGACCCGCTCGGCCACCTACACCCTCACCGTCACCGGCGGTACGGGCGGCAGCTGCGCCGGCACCAACGGCACCGATGTCTCCATCCCCGACGCGGGCAGCGTCGTCTACAGCAACATCACGATCAGCGGCTGCGGCCGGGCGCCGTCGACGTCGTCGACCGTGGCCGTCAACATCGTCCACACCTACCGGGGCGACCTGGTCATCGACCTGATCGCGCCGGACGGCTCGGCGTACCGGCTGAAGAACTCTTCCAGCAGCGACAGCGCCGACAACGTCAACAGCACGTACACGGTGAACGTCTCCGGCGAGACGGCCAACGGCACGTGGCGCCTGCGCGTACAGGACGTGTACGCACAGGACACCGGCTACATCAACACCTGGACGCTGACACTCTGAGTCATCGTTGCGACACGCGGGGCCGACCCATCCGGGTCGGCCCCGCCGCCGTCGGCGGCCCCGACACCGGGGTCGGCAAACCCGAGCAGGGTACGCGTGTCGCGACCGGAGTGGCGGCGACGCCCGGAATCCGTAGACTCGCTACCCATGAAGTCCGACGCGCTCCGTGGTCATCTCGACGCGTTGCTGCTCGCCGTCCTCGAAACCGGCCCGCAGCACGGCTACGCCATCATCGAGGCGCTGCAGGAACGCTCCGGCGGGGCGCTCGCCCTGCCGACGGGCACCGTCTATCCCGCCCTGCGGCGCCTGGAACGCGCCGGTCACGTCGCGGGCACCTGGAGCACGGTCGCCGGGCGGCAGCGGCGCACCTACCAACTGACCGACGCGGGCCGGCGCATGCTCGCCGACGAGCGTCACGCGTGGCGCGACTTCACCACCACGATCGGCGCCGTGCTCGGCGCCACCCCGCCCCGCCGCGCCGTCAGCCCGGCGTAGGGCCGGCCACCAGGTCCGACCGGGCCGCCCGCACGCACCGCCACGCGTACCGGGCGGCGAACCCGTACCCCACCCACATGGCGACGGCCACGACGAACGCCGGGGGCCAGGCGAACGCCGCCGGCGTCCGCACCGCCGCGTACGCCATGACCAGTACCCCCGCCAGCCCGTGCACGGCCAAAAACAGCAGCGTGGCCCGCCCGACCACCCGGGTCAGCCGGGCCGGGTCGCGCAGCCGCCGCCCCGCCGGCCCGTACGCCAGCGCCGCGACGC